>JAKFEP010000188.1:0-6694 GCA_036675645.1 Methylotenera sp.
CTGCATTGTGAATCCAAACCAGCATGGGTGCGACTTCCCGAGCAAAAATTTGGCGGGTGTCGGCGTGATGTTTTATGTGTTGCTGGCGCTACGTGCAGAGTTAAGAAGCCGCGGTGCTTTTGCAAATAAAGCAGAGCCAAATTTGACTGAGTTACTTGATTTGGTTGCGTTGGGTACGGTGGCCGATTTGGTGAAGCTAGATGCCAATAACCGCATCTTGGTTGAGCAAGGGCTACGCCGCATCCGTGCCAGTGCATGTTGTGCCGGTATTACCGCGCTACTGAAAATTGCTGGCAAAGAACCAGAAAAAGTCACTGCACAAGATTTAGGTTTTTATGTAGGGCCGCGCCTCAACGCAGCTGGCCGACTGGATGATATGCGACTTGGTATTGCCTGTTTACTGGCTGAAACTGAGGCTGAAGCAATCCAAAAAGCGCAAACGCTGCACGAATTGAATATGGAACGCCGCAATATTGAGGCCGATATGCAAGACGCGGCACTAGGTGCGCTAGAAAATATTGAAGTAGAAAATCAATATAGCCTGAGCATTTACAACGCTGACTACCATCAAGGTGTCATCGGCATTTTGGCTTCAAGATTAAAAGAAAAATATCACCGGCCAACCCTGGTATTTGCAGATGCGGGCCAAGATACAAAAGATGGCCGACTGTTAAAAGGTTCTGGTCGCTCGATTGCCAGCTTGCATTTGCGTGATGCGCTGGACCTAATCACCAAACAGCATCCGCAACTTATCTTGAAATTTGGCGGCCACGCCATGGCTGCAGGCTTGACTATACGCGAAGCTGATTTTGCTGCGTTTCAAACTGCATTCGAGGCGGTGACACGCAACTTGCTGACAGAGTCGGATCTGCAAGCTGTTATCGAAACTGACGGTCACTTAGATGTGCAAGATATGAGCCTGCAAACCGCAAATATATTAGCCTCTGGTGTGTGGGGCCAAGGTTTTGCACAGCCTGTTTTTAGTGATACTTTTAAAGTCATTAATCAGCGTATTTTGGGTGAAAAGCACTCAAAACTCATTCTTGAGAAAGACAGTGCGCACGCTGATAAAAAAAGATATGACGCGATTTATTTTAATTATGCAGAAAATTTACCAGAGAACATTGTTGCAGCATACGTACTGGATGCTAATGAATATAGGGGTTTACAGACCTTACAGTTGCAAATAAAACATGTGTTTTTAGGCATGCTTTCACAATAATTTCACTTGAAACTTTTACTAATTGTCGCTATCTTAGATGTGTTGCCATTTGGCAAGGTTTTATAAGGAAATAAAATGTTAGATGATATTCAAGTGTTAGGTCGTGAAGGGTCGCTAGCTACGCAAAATAAAGTGCTGCGCAATACTTACGCCATGCTTGGCCTCACCATGATTCCAACAGTGATTGGTGCAATGGTCGGCATGAAAATGAATTTTGCATTTGCGGCGTTACATCCGTTTATGTTTGCAATTGGTGCCATGGCAGTGTTGTTTGGTATGTTTGCAGCCATCTCAGCCAACCGTAACAGCAGTATCGGCGTGGTGTTATTGCTAGGTTTAACCTTTGTACTGGGTTTGTTACTGGGCCCAATTTTGCAACATGCGTTAAATCTGCGTAATGGTGGCCAGATTGTTGGCTTAGCGGCGGGTGGCACGGGTGTGATTTTAATGACAATGGCAGGTATCGCAACCACCACCAAAAAAGATTTTAGCTTCATGGGTAAATTCTTGCTGGTTGGCATTATTCTGTTGATTGTGGCATCACTGGCTAATATCTTTTTACAGATTCCAGCCATGACATTGGCGCTTTCTGGCGTGGGTGTGCTGTTGTTCTCAGGTTTTATTTTGTATGACGTTAGTCGTATTGTGAATGGTGGCGAAACTAATTACATCATGGCAACGTTAGGTTTGTATATGAGTATTTATAACCTGTTTACCAGCCTGTTGCAGTTGCTGATGGGGTTAATGGGTAGCAACGATTAAGCAGTTTAAACTGTAAGTAACCCGCAGAAAAACCCGCCTAGGCGGGTTTTTTGTTTAATTGTTCGGGTTTTTTTATTGGGTTTTATTTAACCGGCGCAGTTTAAAAAAATCTGTGAGTAGCGCACCACACTGCTCAGCCAGAATGCCACCAATGACCTCAGTGTGATGGTTCAACTTAGCTTCGCTCATCAAATCAATCACGCTGCCACAAGCGCCAGTTTTTGGGTCGCGCGCACCATACACCAATCTTTTAAAGCGTGCATGTTGTATTGCACCTGCGCACATAGCGCAAGGTTCTAGTGTGACGTAGAGCGTGCAATCGATTAATCTGTAGTTACCCAGATGCATGGCGGCTTGACGCAAAGCTTGTATTTCCGCATGCGCAGTCGGGTCTTGCAGACTGATAGGTGCGTTGCTGCCACGGCCAATAATTTCGCCATCTTTCACTACAATAGCGCCTACTGGCACCTCGCCATTACCCGCAGCCGAGCTTGCTAACGCTAGCGCCTGCTGCATAAATTCAATATCCATATGATTCTCAGAGGCCATGGTTTTCTATTTTACGAGTTTAATAATACGGCTTTTTAATATTCAGTTGCGCTACTAGAGATTCCAGTTGTTTCAATATATCTGACTGTACTCTATCATTAGGTTGCTCACTATATTGCAGCGCATTATAGCTACTGGCAATCTGCAAAATTTGTTGCTGATGACTTGGCAACGATTGCGCAGCGCGGCTGGCAAAGTCTAGCGCCCCTTCGCCTGTAGTGGGTTGCAAGTTTACCCGTTTTAACTTGTGTAAATATTGTTGGTAAAGCTGCTGCGCAGGGTTAAGTTTAGCTTTAACTTGCCTGAACAAAAAGTAGCTGGTGGCTACCATCACCAATACGATTGCGCCCGTCATCCAAAACACCAAGTCAGACAAGCCTAGCTTTTTGCCAGTCAACTGGTTTAAAAATTCTAACTGCTTTTTATCGTCATAGCCCAGCACCCATTGATTCCAACTATTGTTAATACTGTCAAAATTTAAAAATGCTTTTTTAAGTAGCGGATAATCGCCTCTTGCCAGCAAAGGCAACTCGCTGTTGTCGCGTAGTGCCTCGCTAATACCTTGCTCTATGCGCTCTGGCGAGACTGCTGCGGTCGGGTCAACTCTCACCCAACCTTGGCCTTGCAGCCAAACTTCGGTCCAGGCATGCGCATCACTTTGGCGCACAATCAAGTAATTACCATTGGGGTTTAACTCACCGCCTTGATAGCCTGTGACAATGCGTGCAGGCACCCCTGCAGCTCGCATTAAATAAACGAAGCTGGTGGCATAATGCTCGCAAAATCCACGCTTAGTATTGAACAAAAATTCGTCAATAGGGTTTTCGCTCAAAATAGGTGGTCGCAGGGTATAAATGAAAGGCTGATCGCGAAACATTTGAAGTGCTTTGTTGATTTTTTGCTGTGGCGATAAATCCTGCCATGATTTCACCAATTCAAACGTGCGTGGATTTTCACCTTCGGTGAATTGCAGGCTAAGCACTTGCTCGCGCTCACCAAGTGTTGTGCCTAGCTGATAATTAGGATGCGAACTGGCGCTGTAACGAATGCGCTTGCGCACAGGTTGGTTGCTGACTGCAGAGTAATCATGCGTAAAATTGCCGCCTGCAGGAGCTAATGTGGGCATGTCTAACAGCAGCAACCAGTTGCGGTTGTGCGGTTCTAGCGTAATAGTGTAATCAAACGCAGTGCCAGTCGTTGCTAATATCTCGTTACGTAAGCCTATGCGTTTGCTGGGCATCAGCCATTCGTTGCCATTTTGGTGCCACAACACTGGTCCGCGCCAATACAGCTGATTGTTAGGCGGCAACTTGCCCTTAAACTGCACGCGAAATGCAACGCTGCTGTTTATCGTAAGATTGCTAATATTGCCAAATTTTAGATTGTCACCTAAGCCTGTCATGCCGCTGTAAGCGTCTTGCGGAATGCCCCACAGGGGGCCAGGAATACGCGGAAACAGGACAAATAGAATCAGCATCACAGGCACAGATTGCAATAACATTTTGCCTGCTAGTTTGAGTAAAAATTGCCAATTTTGTGGTGATTTAAGGCTGACATGAATCAGCGTAGCGGTTAGCAAAATAAGCGGTGGAATACTCAAAGCAAAAGTGAGCATGCTTTGGTTAAACAAAAACAAATTGCCGATTAAAAAGTAGGCCAGCATTACCGTGAATATATAGTCACGGATGACGCGGGTTTCTAGCAGCTTTAACACGGTCATCAGCACTAATAAACTCAAGCTGGCATCACGCCCAAATTGCCCTTTAAAACTGAGCAAAACCGCCAAACCTACTAGCAGAGATAACAGCATCAACAACCAGCGATTAGGCATCAGCAAGGGTTGGTTAACCGCAAAGTAGCGCCAGCCGCCAAATAGTCCGCAGCTGGCGGTGACCCAAATGGGCAGGTTGGGCGTATGTATGGCCAAGATAAGCGCTAAACTGGCCAGCAGCCAATATAGGTGTTGCTTGTTAAGCAAATTTGCAGGACTGAGTGTGTTTTTAAGGTTGGCTTTTGGCATGGCTTTTATTAAATCAGTCTAACAACGCCAATGCTTTTAACGCTTCATGGTAATGCGCTTCTGAATTATTTGGCGCTAATGTTAAATGGGGCAGCCTTAAGCCAAAATGCTGCTGCGCCGTGTGCGCATCAATTACCCAGCGTGTCAGTTGTGAGATGCGTGCTTCGAATGCTAAGCCACTGGTTTCTGCCCAATCTAAAAATAATATTGCGCTGCCATCGCCGCTATATTGTTTGCTTAGCATGCCGATGCCTTTGCTCGAAGCCTTCCAATCGACACGGCTGGGCGCATCGCCCATTTGGTATGTCTTATGGCCGTCAAAATCTTCATCACCACGTGCGACAAGGTTTTTACCGCCAGTTTGCCCAGTATTCGAAATCGGGGGTGCAATATTATTTGCGCTAGGTTTGGCATACACCAATACTTGTTGTGGGCTTTCTACATAAGCCCATGCGTGAAACAGCATCAGTGGAAATTCGGTATGTAGTTTAATACGTGGCAGTGTTTGCCAGCCACGTTGTTGCGTCTGCGAAGGCGCTAAAAAAGTCTGGCTGCAATTCGCTGCAATATCTTCCATAATCACTGCATTGTCTTCAAACTGTGCTGCAATGGCATAGCGCGCACGGCTTTTGGAGTCTGCAAATTGTAATTGCATTCGCACCGCTTCGCCAGCAAATACAGGGCTGGCTGGCAGTGTGGTGATTTGCAGATGCACCAGATTGCGCCATGTGTGCAGCATGGCCATGTTGCCAAGGGATGCTAGCAAGAACGTGACGTAGTAACCCAAGCTGATGGAGTAGTTAATTGAACCCACTAGCAGCAAAATCAGCATGACAGCATACAAAATGCCCCAGCGTGTTGGCAAAATGTAGATTTGGCGTGGGTTTAGCGTCGCAATATTGTCGTGACTGCTGGCTACGCGAAACCACCTCTTCCAATAGTCAGCAGTAAAATAACGTGGTTTAAGTAAGCTAGCATCAGCCATTTAGGGTTTAGCGAATCGCCACGCGCTCTAGTATATGCTTAGCAATTTCGTTATTCTCAGCAGCTAGACGATGAGATACCACGCTGGCAAATACTGCTTGCACGTCTTCCGGAATGACAAAATCGCGCCCTTCAAGTAGCGCCCATGCTTGTGCGCACAACTTTAGGCCCAACCCCGCGCGTGGTGATAAACCAGTACTAAATTGTGTGCGTGTGTATAGAATTAAATCTTGTAGATAATCTAATAATTGGTCTGACACGTGCACATTTTTGACCGCCTGTTGCAGTGAGATTAGCGTGTTTACATCACATACTGGTTTAATCGATGTGCCTGTCATTGAATGACGCCCCGCTTGATTTTTCAACAAAGCGCGTTCAGATTGTGCATCGGGGTAACCTAGTGTGATGCGCATTAAAAAGCGGTCTAGTTGCGATTCTGGCAAGGGAAAGGTGCCGATATGATGCTTGGGGTTTTGCGTGGCAATCACAAAGAATGGCTTAGGTAGTGCGTGTGTTTCACCGTCAATAGTAATTTGCTGTTCTTCCATTGCCTCTAGTAGTGCACTCTGCGTTTTGGGCGTAGCGCGATTGATTTCGTCTGCCAGCAACACATTGGTAAACACTGGCCCTGGGTGAAATTGAAACGCCGAAGTAGCGCGGTCGTATACTGATACGCCAATAATATCTGCAGGCAGTAAATCGCTAGTAAATTGGCTGCGCCTGAAATTGAGGCCTAACACCTGTGCCAGCGTGTGCGCCAACGTGGTTTTGCCCATGCCAGGCAAATCTTCTATCAGTAAATGTCCGCCCGATAATAAGCATGCCAAGCTTAGTTTTACTTGCGTTTGCTTGCCTAAAATAACTTGAGAAGTGCCATCTACAATGGCTTTTAGAACAGTTTGCATGGTTATTTCTTCGTTATTCTTCATAGGTTTTATCATTTAATTAGTTCACAAGCTTGCAAAACGGATTATTTGTACAGCAGCTAATATTGCGACAATATCGCTGCTTGTAAAATTCAAACTTGACCTAATATTAGCATGAGGCATTAAATTCTTATGAACAACTCTTGTATCCAGATGTCAATTTGTGAGTTCATCTAGATGTGAATTTAAGCGTAAACAAAAAATCATCATAATAGGGAGTTAATATGTTTA
>JAKFEP010000131.1:0-6666 GCA_036675645.1 Methylotenera sp.
TACTTACGCACATAAAAGCGATAGAAATAATATCTAGCAATAAAAAAGATACAGCTTCACAATGGGCGCAAACGCTGGCAGAGATTTTAAGTGCACTCAATTGGCCGGGTGAGCGCGTGCTGACTAGCCTAGAATACCAAGCCAGCAATGCTTGGCAAAAAGCACTAAGTCAGCTTAAACAACTTGATGTGCTGGGCAATAGTTTATACCAAGCAGAAGCGGTACAAATATTAAGACAAATCTGCACAGACCAAGTGTTTCAAGCCGAAACTACACAAGAAACTTCAATCCAAATTTTAGGCATTATGGAGGCGTTAAGCGCACCAGTGGATGCCATGTGGTGCATGCAGATGAACGACCATATCTGGCCACCGCCAGCGCGCCCTAATCCCCTGCTGCCCGCATTTATTCAGCGCGCGGCCAAATTACCCAATGCCGACAATAGTGTGCAAGCTATGTTTGCAGACAATATCCAGCAACGGCTATTACACTCGGCCAAGCATATTGTTTTTTCCAGCAGTAAAACTGAAGGTAACAGCCAATTGCGTGCATCACCACTAATGAAGGATATTCCGACACTAAACGATGCGTACCTCGCCGAAACTTTGGCAGAAACTTTAAGCCAGTTAGGCAGCAAGAATTTAAAAATATCGGACTTGCAATTGATAGATGACGAAACCGCGCCTGAAGTACAAGCTGGTGAGCGTATTACAGGGGGCACCAGTCTATTCCGCGCTCAAGCCATTTGCCCAGCTTGGGCATTTTACCAATTCAGGCTGGGTGCTAAAGCGCTTAAAGTGCCTAGTAACGGCCTGGATATGATGACGCGTGGCATTCTGGTGCATGCGGTGTTAGCTGCATTTTGGCAACAACGTCATTTTCCAGACTTACGCAGCATGGCAGATGACAACTTAGCCCAAGCTTTAAACGCAGCGATTAAAGCAGCCTTGGATGAACTATCGAAACAGCACAAAGTGCTTTCCGAAAATTTATTAGCGCTAGAACACGAACGCTTATTTAAGTTGGTGGGCGATTGGCTACGCTTTGAAATTGATTACTGGGAAAAAACGCGAGAAGCTCCATTTAATATATTGGCCTGCGAGGCTGAAAAAATAGTGCTGATAGGCGGCATTGAAGTCAGGCTGAAGATTGATCGTATTCACCAATTTGAAAACGGCAGTATCGAGTTTGTAGATTACAAAACGGGCCAAAAACCTGACATGACAAGCTGGGGTGAGGCGCGTATTATCGAGCCACAGCTACCCATTTATGCCGCTTTTTATGACGATGGCAACATCGTTAATGGCGTTCAGTTCGGTATGGTTAAAACTGCTGAGCATACTTATATTGGCATTGCAGACACCAATTTTCAAGTTGAACTTGAAAAGCGCAAACCTAAACTTATCCAACGATTCTCCAGCTGGCAGCATTTACTACAACACTGGCGAGCCAGTATTGAAGCTATTGCCGATGAAATCAAAGCAGGCGAAGCGGCAGTAAAGTTTGATGACGAAAAGAATCTAGCCTATTGCGAAGTGCTGCCCTTGTTACGGCTGCCAGAGCGACAACTGCAGTTTGAACGCTTTAAGGGTGAGCAAGTGTGAGCGGTCAGGATGATGTTCATGACATCTTAATAGAAGATGAAGCCAACCGCCAACGCGCGTTAGAGCTTACATCTTTCATTGTCGAAGCGCCTGCCGGTGCTGGTAAAACCGAGCTGCTGACCCAGCGCTACCTGAAGCTGCTGCAAACCGTCAATGCACCTGAAGAAATCATTGCGATTACTTTTACCAATAAAGCCGCGGCGGAAATGCGTTTACGTATTTTGGACAGTCTGGTTGCAGCCGCCAACTGTACTCCGCCACCGCAAGCTCATAAGAAAATTACCTATGAGTTAAGCTTGAAAGCCTTGCAGCAATCTCAAGCGCACCATTGGCAGCTAATAGAAAATCCTTCGAGACTGCGTATTTTTACCATTGACAGTCTGTGCGCAAATCTAGCGCGGCAAATGCCGCTGCTCAGTCGTTTTGGTGCGCAGCCTAAGGTGGCAGATGATGCAAGTATTTTGTACATGCAAGCGGCGGAACAAACGCTGGCCTTACTTGAGCACACCGTGCATGGCGAAGTTGTAAAAACCGCACTGCGTTATGTGGAAAACAATGCTGCGCAACTCACAGATTTGCTCATCAACATGCTACAAAAGCGCGATCAGTGGCTTGGTTATTCGACCACACATCATGAAATTGATACGGTGCAACTGCAAGACACCCTGAACCACCTTATCGCTGCAAATTTAATTAATGCTACGCATGCGCTGCCTTCTGCGTTGCAACAAGCGTTAATGCCCGTTGCACGCTTTGCTGCCAGCAATCAACCAACCAGCCTGGATCTGAGCAGTCTGTTAGATTGGCAAATCCCATTGACCGAACAGCCGCACGATTTGACTCAATGGCGAGCCTTAGTCGAATTAATGCTGACAGCCTCTGGCGAACCACGTAAAGAAGCTGGCTTGAATGTGAAATTTGGCTTCCCCGCCACAGATGAAGGCCGTGCGCGCAAAAAAGTTTTAGCGGAAATTATAGCAGGAATGAGCGATATCTCTGCCCTGCACGCCATACGTAGCCTGCCATGTAGCACAGAGAATAACGCTGACTGGCAGATGATCGCAGCACTTTCACAACTGCTTAACCTTGCGGTGGCGCAATTATGGCTAGTGTTTCAGATGGCGGGCGAGGTAGATTTTGTCGAGATTGCACAACGCGCTACTCAGGCATTGGGGGGTGAGTTGGAAGAGCCGACCGATTTGGCGCTAAAGCTTGATTACCAGATCCAGCACTTGTTGGTGGATGAGTTTCAAGACACCAGCCCCAGCCAAATCAAATTATTAGAACAGCTAACACGTGGCTGGCAAGCTGACGACTCACGCACACTATTCTGCGTAGGCGACCCTATGCAATCGATTTACCGGTTTCGTAAAGCCAACGTGAGCTTGTTTATAAATGCGGCCACGCATGGCATCGGCGACATTCGTCTGCAACGCCTGCAACTCTATCGCAATAATCGCTCGACGCCGCAAATTGTCGGTTGGATTAACCAAACTTTTGCACCATTATTTTCAGCGCATGATGACGAAAGTCAAAGCGCGGTGAAATATCGCACTTCTATTGCCAACATCAGTGCTGATGCAAATAAAAACGCTGTTGAGAGCGGCGTTGAGGTACATGCCATCATCAAGAACGATGGCACAGAAGCCGCTAAGCAAGCTGAAGCTGGAACGGTGATCGCGATTATCCAGCGCGAACGCAGTGCAAACCCAGACGCAAAAATTGCAGTACTGGTCAGCGCCAAAAATCATCTTAACCATTTAGTGACAACACTGCGTAGAACTCACGCAGATATTAAATTTCAGGCGCTAGAAATTGAAGCGTTGGCAGGTCGCCAAATTGTGCAAGATTTACTAGCGCTGACCCATGCGCTGCACCACAAGGCAGATCGTGTGCATTGGCTGGCAGTGTTGCGCGCGCCTTGGTGTGGCCTCACCCTAAATGATTTGCATGCGCTTGCTGGTAGCAATCACAAAGCAACCATCTGGCAACTAATGCAAAATGAAGCACTAGCAAATCTACTGTCTGATGATGGTCAGGCGCGCTTGCGGCATGTCCGTGCTATTTTCGAAGAAGCATTTGAGGCACAAGGTCGCACCAGTACAAGTAGGTGGATACGTGGCGTGTGGCTGATGTTAAATGGTGCATCCTGCCTTTGGGAGCAAGCAGATGTGATTGATGTCCAGGCATTTTTTAAATGCTTAGATGGTCTGGATAAACGCAATCAATTTTCGCCTGAACGCATGCATATGGAAATTGAAAAGCTATTTGCCGCACCTGATGTGCAAGGCGAAAACCTGCAAATGATGACGATTCATAAATCGAAAGGTTTAGAGTTTGACACTGTGATTTTGCTGGGGTTGGGCAATTCCACTGGCGGCAATAATAGTGAAAAACCACTGCTGTTGTGGGAGGAAGTAGCAACTGATAGTCACACCGAATTGCTGGCTGCTCCGTTCGTCCCCAAAGCTATTCGCGACTCAAGCCAGGTCAGCGTCTATGACTTTTTAGCGACACGCGAAAAGGTACGCGATGCCAACGAAGACATACGCGTGCTGTATGTAGCGGCCACGCGCGCCGAACGCAAACTGCATTTGGTGGGCTTTGCTAACCAGAATAAGGATGACGAGATTAAACCTGCGGCCAATACACCGCTGGCTTTATTGTGGCCAGCAGTAAGTCACTATTTTAACCAGCCTGATATTAAACAAGTGCAAGAAGAGACAGGCGTAATAGAAGAAGACGTTGCTAACTTCACGCCGCAATTAGTGCGATTAAAGCAACTAGAGATACCTGCTGTGCTGCAAACTAAAAAAACGATAATGGTAGATTTAAACATCGCCCAAGCCAAACCCAGCAGCGCCGATAGTATAGAGGCAGATATCGGCACTTTGGCTCACCGCTATATGGAAATTATTGCGCAGCAAGGCGTGGAGGCATGGCCCCGAATGCGCTTAGACTCACTTAAGCCGGCAATGCAACATTGGATGCATCAACAGGGATATAGCGAAAACATAGCATTTGCTGCTGCTGAGCGAGTATACAACCTGCTAATGGTCACATTAAACAGCGATGATGGGCAATGGGTACTTAAACCAAGAACTCACACCAATGCTGAGCTTGCTTTAACTAACATGCAATATGGAGAAGTGAAAAACTATGTTGTAGACCGCACTTTTATAGAGGGCGACACGCGTTGGATCGTCGATTACAAAACCATAGAATTGGCCGCAGAAGCATCGCCATATCTACTTCAAAGCGTTGCGGAAAACTATCGGGAGCAACTGGAGAACTATTCCACACTTTTTGTGAATGAAGGGCTACCAATCAAACGTGCGATTTTATTTATGAACATTGGCAAACTTGTACCCATCTTGTAGCTAGAGCAAATTAAGTACAAATAAGGCCATAACATCATCAAAAACGTGATTTTACAAAGTGCTTTAAGAACACCCAGACTGCCGGTAGCCCAGGAATAATAATCATTGCTAGAGCGACCAACGAAAAATTAGCTTTAACCCACGGATGATTACCAACCAAAAATCCTAATGCGGTAAGCCCACAGACCCAAATAAGTCCGCCAACCACGTTATATAAAGCAAATTTTGGGTAGGTCATTTGCGCTACGCCCGCTACGAATGGTGTAAAAGTTCGAATGAAAGGCAGAAACCGCCCAACAACTATGGTAATAGGGCCATGTTTTTCATAGAATTCATGGGTCTTATTAAAGGCTTCTTTATTAAACCAGCGTGAACTTTCCCACGAAAAGACTTTTGGCCCGGCCCATCGGCCTGCCGAGTAATTCACCGCGTCTCCAGCAATTGCAGCAATTGACAGCAAAATCATGAGGGCCGGAAGGCTCATGCCGCCAACAGCTGCTATTGCCCCGGCGACAAATAATAATGAATCCCCTGGTAAAAAAGGCATGACAACAAAACCTGTCTCCACAAAGATGATTGCAAACAAAAGTGCGTAAATCCACACGCCCCAAGTCGACGCAACAACTTCCAAATGTTTATCTAGGTGTAAAAAGAGATCGAAAATGCTTGAGATGTCCATTATTTGGTTTCTTTTGCTGGTTTGGTACAGAAAATATATTAACAAAAAGTTAAAAACAACTTTAAAAGTATTTGCTTAAAAGGGCTATTGCCTATTTAGTATATTGCCTGTATTTTCCTGTTTACACATTAATAACAAATAATAAATAACAATATGAATATTCAATTTAGTAACTGGCAACTCATTAACCTTCAAGACTATGGCAATGCAATCGACAGTGTACCAGCCGGTGTAGCAAATACTGATGCCACTTTATCGTCACTTGCACCTCAGTACATATATTTTTATGACGGTAACAACAGCAGAGCCTATGGTGACTGGGGTATTTATAATCTGTATACGACAGGCTCTGGGTTTTTAGGCAGCAACCCTGTCGCAAGATATATCCAGTTAAGCACCCAAATATTTAACAATGGCGAATTTAGCCAAGAACTTTATCGCTTTAATGGTGCAGTAAATGCCGAAGAATACCCATGGGGGTATGGTATTACTGGTGGTAGTTTTAGTTCACTTTCCCATATTGTAAGCAGTGTGGTTGATTATTCGATTGCTGGTTCATTTGTGACCTCTTTTGGTGATATTGGGGGTGGAACAATTACATCCGCTAGCATCAATAATGCCTCCGGGAAGCTCACGCTAAAAGGCAATCTGGTAATAGATGTCAATGAAGTCATTACAAGTGGAAATGTCACAGAACTTAGCTACACGAGTTTGTCTGGCGAAAAATTCTTCATTAGTAACACATCTTTTAGTTACACTGAGCTAAGGGATTTAATCGCTAACTCTGGTGGCAGTACAGATTTTTCTGCTGTTTATAATTACTTCTTAAATCCTAGCAATCTCAATGGTAACGACACTATTACTGGGGGTGTCTTAAATGACACCCTCGACGGCGGTGCTGGAGTTGACAGACTCAATGGTGGCTTGGGTAACGATACTTACAAGGTAGACCTAATACAAACAGGTACTACCGCAGCTACGTTCAGGGTCGCCCTGCAAGATG
>JAKFEP010000035.1:0-6637 GCA_036675645.1 Methylotenera sp.
TTCTGACTGAGGCATTACAATTTGCGCTTGTTGCAAATGTGCGTCCACTTGCTTTAGTGCCTCCAAATGTCTTGCGCGTGCCATAAAAACACCTTCG
Source organism: Methylotenera sp. (assembly GCA_036675645.1). GTDB lineage: Bacteria > Pseudomonadota > Gammaproteobacteria > Burkholderiales > Methylophilaceae > Methylotenera_A. Next base: position 98 of record JAKFEP010000035.1, read on the forward strand.
GCATTTTGTTGATACCCTGCAATTTGTAATAAATGCTGTTTTAATAAATCAACACCTTCACCTGTTTTTGCCGAAAGATAAATATGCGTTTCATTTGTTTCTAGAACGTTTTTAGCAGCTTCCTGCGTCACATCAATTTTATTATGTACCCAGATTTTGGCAATTTCTTGCGGCAAGTGGCTTAAAATCGATTTTTCTTCATTGCCAATATCATGAGCTGCATCAACCAATAATAACGCAACCTGCGCGCTTTCTAGCGCTCGATAAGTTCGTGCGATGCCAATTTTTTCCACTTCATCATTCGTGTCTCGCAAGCCGGCAGTATCAATAATATGTAACGGCAAACCTTTGATTTGTATGGTATTTTTAATGGCGTCGCGAGTAGTACCGGCGATTGGTGTCACAATGGCCACTTCTTCACCGCTTAATTGGTTCATTAAGCTCGATTTACCCACATTTGGCTGACCCACCAATACCACCTGCATTCCTTCGCGCAATAAACTACCTTGCCTAGCTTTAGCGAACACTGTTTTTAACTCGGCAATAATTGCGGCTAATTTTTCAGCGACTTTGCCTTGGCTAATAAAGTCAATTTCTTCTTCTGGGAAATCCAAACATGCTTCGACATACATGCGCAAATCAATCAGTTTTGTTAATAAAGCATTAATGCTATTTGAAAACTCACCCGATAGTGATCGCATGGCGCTTTGTGCAGCCTCCATGGTGGAAGCATTAATCACATCTGCTACTGCCTCTGCTTGTGCTAAATCGATCTTGTCATTGATATAAGCACGACGGGTAAACTCGCCCGGTTCTGCTTGGCGTGCGCCCAGCTCAATACAGCGCGCCAGCAACATTTGCATCAGAGCTGTACCGCCGTGCGCCTGTAGCTCTAATACATCTTCGCCTGTATATGAATTTGGATTCTGGTAGTAAATCGCGATACCGCGGTCTATTAAGGTGTGATGGCTATCGTAAAAGGGTAGATAGGCTGCATAGCGCGGAGTAGGGCACTGATCTAAAATTTGGTTGGCAATGCTTTGACATAAGGCGCCAGAAACCCGCACGACACCTATGCCACCCGCACCACTGGCAGTGGCGATGGCGGCAATGGTTTCACCAGGTGTTAACATAGGCTATTTTTTTGCATTACCTTTTTTAGCGACTGCAGCAGCGTGAATTGATTTGTTCACAAACCATTGTTGCCAAATAGATAAAATATTATTGACCAGCCAGTACAGCACTAAACCCGCAGGGAAGAAGAAGAAGAAAATGCTGAATACCACTGGCATAATTTTCATCACTTTTGCTTGGATCGGGTCGGTAGGGGCCGGATTTAAGTGCGTTTGAATAATCATGGTCGCACCCATCAAAATCGGCAATAAGCCTATTGGCATGTTTATCCATGGCAATGTGCCAAACAGGGTGTCTGGTGCCGACAAGTCTTGAATCCAGCCAAAAAACGGTGCATGACGTAACTCAACCGACCCCAGCAATACCCAATACAACGCAATAAATACCGGGATTTGAATCAGAATGGGCAAACAGCCGCCCATTGGGTTAATTTTTTCGGTACGATACATCTCCATCATCGCTTGCTGCATCTTTTGTTTATCGTCACCAAATTTTTCTTTCATGCTTTGCAAGCGTGGTGCCAGTTCGCGCATCTGCGCCATTGATTTATAACTGGCCGCAGACAATGGATAAAACGCTGCTTTAATTAACACAGTAAGCAAGATAATGGCTACACCCCAATTGTTGACCAAGCCATATAACGTGGAAAGCACCCAGAACAAGGGCTTCGCCACTACCGTTAACCAACCGTAGTCCACCGCATACTCCAAGCCTGGCGCTGCGGCCATTAAATCAGCCTGAGTTTGTGGGCCAGCAAATAAACGCGCCTGGATTTCGGTGCTGGTGCCAGCTGCAATATTCACTGCGGGCATCACTGCACGTACAGCAACAATATCTTCTGCTAATTTCTTGGTCGTTAATTCGCGTTGCACACCGGCTTGAGGAATCCAAGCGCTGGCAAAATAATGTTCAATGACGCCAATCCAACCATCTTTAGTGGTCACAGATAACTCGTCGTTTTCAATATCTGCAAAATTAATTTTTTTAAATTTGTCGGCTTCAGTGTAATAAGCGCCACCAGTAAACGTTGGCATTAGCGCCGAACCTTGCTTAGATTTACTATCGTGCACAATTTGGTAGTAAGCAGAAGGCGTAATCGCTGACGCACTACCATTGTTAATTTGATAAGCTACCTCAATCACGTAACTACCCCGATTAAATGTATAAATTTTATCCACCGTAATACCATTGCCAGCCCAAGTTAGTCTTACCTCTTGACTGTTTGCACCATCCGCTAAAGTGTATTGGTTAATTGTGCTGGTAAATTGCGATTTGTGATTGGGCAAGCCATCACCCAACAATCCTGTTTGCGCAATATACAACATCGGCTTTTGCGCATCATCCATTAATACATAATTACCATCACTAACATGCGCAGCACGGTGCTTATTTAATATCAAACGACGCAAATCCCCACCAGTAGTGTCAATATCGGCTTCAAATAAATCAGTAGTTACTTTTACGCGCTGCCCTTGATCAATACTAAATGTCCCGTCTGCAGCAGCTGTTTTGTTGCCGGCCGCTACTGCTGGCACGCCTTGTTCAGTTTGTTGTTGAGTCGGTATAGCAGGTTGATTTTTTTGCTGCCATGCATCCCATAACATCATGATAGAAAAGGAAAAAATAACAAATAAAATTAAACGACGTGTATCCATATATTCTTCTATAGTAAATTTCAGTTAAAAAAGCTTTATTTTCAAGCTTCTTATTTTGGTACAGGATCGTGTCCACCAGCATGCCACGGATGGCAGCGGGACACTCTTTTTACTGTTAACAACAACCCTTTAGCCGCACCATGGGTTTTTAAGGCCTCAATTGCATAGTGCGAACAAGTTGGCGTAAAACGACATTGCTGACCAAAAAACGGGCTGAGTGTCCACTGATAAAGCTTAACCAGTGTTACCAATAGTGTGGTCATAATTTTTTGCATAAAGCATCAAACGCTTGTTTTATCTCTACAAAATCTGGCCTACCAAATACTTTTTGCACTTGAATCACCAAATCTACAGCGGGTAGCTGATGTTGATTTAATCTGAACAATTCCCTCAGTACTCTACGCATATAATTACGTTGCACTGAAAATTTAGCGGTTTTTTTAGCTACAATCAAGCCTAAACGTGCACCACTGCTGTCGTTTGGACGATAGCGCATCACTAAATATTTATTCGAAATGCGTTTGCGCAAACTAAAAACGGATGAAAATTCATCCGTTTTTACTAATTTGGCTTGTTTAGGAAATCTAAACATGACCAATTGAAGCTCGTTTTAACACTTTTGGTTAATATCTTAGGCCTATTTAAAGCCTAAGATTTAAAACCAATGTATTAAAGACCCAAGCGAGCACGGCCTTTGGCACGACGAGAAGCAATCACTGCGCGACCACCTTTAGTTTTCATGCGCACTAAAAAACCGTGCGTACGGGCACGACGTGTTTTAGAGGGCTGATAAGTACGTTTCATTTATTTCTCCAACTTAGAAATGCTACAAAGCCGAGTATTAAACCCGATAACCCCCTATTTTGTCAATGTATTTTTGCGAATATAATTAGCTAAATAAATTTGAATTTGCCTGTGGATAAGTAGGGTAAAACAGTCTAATATAGCAGCATATAATGCGATACATATTTACTTTTATAATAACGCTTATTTAAGGTTTTATTAAAACAACCTTAATAAAATCAATAACATAAAACAATAGTAGGGATTTCAGGCAACGAATGGAAAAATTTTGGCCTACCTGCCTTAGCCGCTTTGAACAAGAGCTATCTGCGCAACAATTTAATACCTGGATTAAGCCCCTACAATTGGAAGTGGGTGATAACGCTATACGCCTGCTTGCACCTAATAAATTTGTACAGCAATGGGTAAAAGATCGTTTTTTAGGAAAAATAGAAAGCATTGCTGCAGAGTTATTGCCCAATAACACCCTAATTGAATTAGCTATTTGTGAAAAAAATAGTGTCAAAAAAACCATTGGTGGCGCAACAGGTAAAAATATATTGCAAGCATTCGCCGCAAATACACATACTGACTCCAAACAGATAACACCAGACGAAAAAAAATCCAACACAGATCTGGCCTTAAATAAGAGCGCCAACCGACGAACGGGCGAACGTACTTCAGGCCTCAACACCAGCTTTAATTTTAATAATTATGTTACCGGGCGCGCTAACCAGCTTGCGCGTGCGGCTGCCATACAGGTAGCCGAAAACCCGGGGCAGGCCTATAATCCGTTATTTATTTACGGGGGCGTGGGGCTAGGTAAAACGCATTTACTTCAAGCTATTGGCAATCAACTTAAACAACAAAACCCAGATGCAAAAATTCGTTATTTGCATGCAGAGCGTTATGTTTCAGATGTCGTGAAAGCTTATGAAAACAGGGCTTTTGACGATTTTAAACGTCAATACCATTCGCTGGATTTGTTACTGATCGATGATATCCAATTCTTTGCCAAAAAAACCCGCACCCAAGAAGAGTTTTTCTATGCATTTAACACCTTGATCGAAGAGAAAAAACAAATTGTAATCACTTGCGATACTTACCCAAAGGAAATTGTCGACGTTGATGAGCGATTGCGCACGCGCTTTAGTTGGGGCTTAACGGTGGCAATTGAGCCGCCTGAGCTGGAAATGCGCGTCGCGATTCTGCTTAAAAAGGCCGAAGAGTCAAAAATCAATTTATCTGAAGACGTGGCTTTCTTTGTCGCCAAACAAATTCGCTCAAGCGTGCGTGAGTTAGAGGGTGCACTTAACCGTATCGTCGCGATGGCCAACTTTACTGGGCATGCGATTGATACAGCATTGGCTAAAGAAGCGTTGAAAGATTTAATTGCTGTGCGTGGCCGCCAAATTACCATAGAAAATATACAAAAAACGGTGGCAGACTATTACAAAATTAAAGTTAGCGAAATGCACAGCAAAAAGCGCGCGCGTAATTTTGCGCGGCCACGACAAGTCGCCATGAGCTTGGCACGTGAACTCACCAACCATAGCTTTCCTGAAATTGGTGAAGCCTTTGGCAGCCGCCATCACACTACCGTGATGCACGCTTGCGAAGAGATTGAACAGTTAAGATTAAACGATCAAGCCATTGCGCGCGATATCGGTTTTTTGACGCAAGTGATTCGGGATTAGCTTAGATTTTGTTAAATTTAGGTTTTGTTAGTTTAAGTTTTGTTCTTTTGGGTTGTGAATAAAGCATGATTAAGTTGTGGATAGAATATGCGTAAAGCACGATTTAAATAAAATGCTATTTTTATGCACAATTTGTACACAGCAATACCTAAACAATTACCACAGTTTTAAATTTAAATAACTTTTTGATTTTATTAAACAAATAGACAGTATCAACAGAAGATACACACATTATTATTACTATTATTTTTAAATATATATTAAACAGATAAATAAACAGTATTCAATTTTTTGGAAATAACCATCATGCAAATTAAAATAAACCGGGAAGTGTTATTAAAACCATTGACGAACGTCAGTAGTATTGTCGAACGTCGTCATACCTTACCTATACTTTCAAACCTGTTGCTAGAAGCTAAAAATAATAATATCCAACTCACAGCGACCGATTTAGAAATGCAAATCTCTTTAACCATCGATAGCAAGTTCAGTGGCGAACTCTCTACGACCATTTCAGCAAAAAAATTATTGGATATATGCCGCTCACTTCCAGAAGCGGTTGATATTGATATGACAAGTACCGATAGCCGCATTACAGTAAGAGCAGGGAAAAGCCGTTTTAATCTGCAAACGCTGCCGGCAGCGGATTACCCGGTAATGTCAAAGGTAACGGGTGATAACACCAGTATTAAAATAAGCCAGATCGCACTCAAAAAATTATTGAAGCAAGTCGAGTTTGCGATGGCACAACAAGATATTCGTTACTATTTAAATGGCTTATTGTTTGAAGTGAATGAAACGAAGCTCAATATTGTAGGTACTGATGGCCACCGCCTGAGCTTTACCTCAACGACACTGAGCCAAACTTATGAAAAAACAGAGGTAATTTTGCCACGTAAAACCGTGGTAGAGCTGATTAAACTTCTGAATGACAGTGAAAATGAAGTCAATATTGAACTCAGTGCTGGCCAGGTCAACTTTACTTTTGATGAGATTCGTTTAATTTCTAAAGTGATTGATGGAAAATTCCCCGATTATCACCGGGTGATTCCAAATGGACATCAAAATACCTTTAGCGTGAATCGCTTGGCGGTGCTAAACGCCATGCAACGCGCCTCGATTTTATCAAATGAGAAATATCGTGGTATTCGGATGGTGCTCAGCAACAATAATCTAAAACTGATTAGTACCAACACCGAACAAGAAGAAGCGGAAGAGGAACTAGAAATAGCCTATACTAAAGATGGTTTGGATATTGGCTTTAACGTCAC
>JAKFEP010000203.1:0-6612 GCA_036675645.1 Methylotenera sp.
TAATGGTCGCCGTCGCCAATAGCACGATCGAGTGATTCAATATCAACCTCATGTGCAATAATCCCAGCTTCCACGGCATGTACAGCAGAAATGATGGTGGATGTCTTCATGCCAGTAGTTTAAAACTAAACCAAAACTTTTGCGATAGTTTATCTAAAAGTATTAAGGTGTGATTTCTTTGGTGGAAAGCTTTTGACCCACCGCGCCAGCATAGAACACAATCAGCTTTACCGGTATAGAACCTACATTACGGCCATTGTGAAGTGTATTGACAACCTCTGCCAATGCCTCGCCCGACTTCAAGTGCTTTACTTCGCCAGTTTTTAGCTGAACTTCCAGTTCACCTTCCAGAATCATTCCGAAAGATGGAGCTGGATGCAGGTGCCAACCGGTTTCACCACCTGGTGCAATTTCTACAAGCATGCCGGTAATTTCAGCTTTTCCAGATGGGTATTCAATCGGTTTACCATCCCAGCTCGTTTCTGTTTTTAGTATGGTGGAAGCCTTAATCGATGCAGATTCCTCAAGTGCGTGCGCCTGAGAAATGCAGGCTAACATGAGAATAATAGGGTACATTGCTTTAAAGATTTTCATATGATTCCATTTCTACTGTGAAGTGTTTTGTTTGAAAATATAACCACTATTTAATCAACATGCTTGTGTTAAATTAATGCTATTACTTTAAAGGTTTTCGTTATGCCAAATCTACAGCAATATCGCGTTAAACTTAATAGTAAATTTACATTAAAAAGTATCAAACCAGACGATAAATCTGAGCGCACTGGTGATAAAGCCAAAGACGAACTGGCGCTAGAAAAGCTAGCAGCTGAGATTAACGCCTTGCAAGATATACTCTACGCGCAGGGCAAGCACAAAATTTTACTGGTGCTGCAGGGCATGGATGCCAGCGGTAAAGACGGCACAATCAGGCATGTGTTTAGCGAGTGCGATCCGCTAGGCATTCGCCTAGCTAATTTTAAAGGCCCCACACCAGATGAATTAGCGCGCGATTACCTGTGGCGCGTGCATCAACAGGTGCCGCAAAAAGGTGAGATTGTGATCTTTAATCGCAGTCATTATGAAGATGTGCTGATTGTAAAAGTGCACGACTGGATAGACGAAGCCGAGTGCAAGCGTCGCTATGCGCAAATTAACGAGTTTGAGCGCATGCTGACTGAAACGGGCACGGTTATCGTTAAATGCTATTTGCATATCTCAAAAGCCGAGCAAAAACTGCGCATGCAAGAACGCCTGGATGACCCGACTAAAACCTGGAAATTTAACCCGAATGATTTAAAAGAGCGCGATTTGTGGAGCAAATACATGGTGGCCTACGAAAACGCCATGCGCGCAACTAGCACAAAAAATGCGCCTTGGTATGTAGTGCCAGCCGATTCTAAAACCAATCGCAATCTATTGATTTCCAGGCTGCTGTTAAATGCGCTTAAAAGCTTAAAGTTGACTTATCCGCCGGTGCCGCCAGAATTTAAAACCATTAAAATTAGCAATTAACCCGTCACACGCGAACCGCGCTTGTGATGAGATATTCGCGCCCCCAACGTACTTTGCCATCTGCAGCACGGTAACCTTCCAGGTATAAAAGCAGTTCATTACGAAATGCCGTTAGGGCGTCACCTTGCAGACTTGTAACAGCTCGAACGGTCGGCCCGTAACGCGTCGAGAACAGCTCCCAGATGTCATCGGGCGAAGTGCCGAACTGCGGGCAGTCACCATTTGTGAAAGAGAAATCACGGAAATTGTTACCGAGGAATTGGCGCACCTTTACAGGGTCGCCCCAATTGAACGGGCTGGCAACGCCGGCTGGCGGTGGAACATACTTATTAGTAATGCGGAACCAGCCACCTAGACCACCTTCGGGTGTCCAAGCAAGAAATGCGACACGACCTCCCTGCCGGGTGACGCGAGCCAATTCGGTTGCTACCTTCTCCTGATCTGGGGCGAACATATGGCCACAGGTCGATATCACGACATCGAAACTGGCATCCGCAAAAGGTAGTGCTTCGGCATCGCCTTCGCGGAAATCAATATCTGTGAAACCCGTTTCGTTAGCCTTGCTTCGCGCAACGGTAAGTAGCTCTGGTGTAAGGTCCACGCCGGTTACCACCGCGCCGCGCTCTCGTGCCGCGATAGCAGTAATGCCAGTGCCGGTTGCAAGGTCAAGCACACGCTCGCCGGGGCGAACCCTGGCGACACGCAGGGTCTGGTCCGTCGAAATCGTCAGCCCGTCCGCAATACGGTCATATTCGCCTAACGCCCAGGTAGCGCGTTGCTTCTTCTTAAGCTCTGTGAAGTCTGTCATGAATCCACCTTAATTAAAGTGCTATATCTGCCTATATTAAAGTCTATATTAGCTTGTTGGGATTTATTTTCAATTTGACATTAGGGATGCATTTTAGTGCAGCCCGTTTTCGCGTTGAACTGAGCAACTTTAGTTGCCAATTCAACGGTGAAGACCCTTGCGGTCTGAATGATGAGTTAGCATCTGTAGCTCCCTCGTCGTCCTACCTTGATTTTGGTGGAAAGTACCACCAAGTGGCGGCAACTGCTAAGGCAAAGGCCGTGTAGGTAGCGGTGAAGACCCAGGGCGGCGCTTGCCAGAACAGCAGCGCTTGCAGCCAATGCTCAATGAAACTACCTTCGTACGTGACAGCCTTCGCTTTTAACCTGAGCCACATTTCTAGCGTAGTGAGTGGGCACACAAGGCCAAGCCATGCTTCAGCGGCTACAAATGCGATGGTTGCTAAATGCACGAGCCTGAACCACAGCAAGTTTACCCAGCGCCATTTGAGCAAATTGCCGATGATCACCAGGACCAGGCCGCCCACGACGAATAGCACAAGAGCAGCATGCAGAATAAGCACTGCATCGGCTAGCAACTGGAAAGGCAAAAGTTCGCTCATTTTAGATGGACGTTTGACTTAGCCGTCACAGTTGCGCGATCGTGGGACTCCTGAAGTGACATAAGTGCAGCAGGATTTCCGATGAGCCTTGCGTGAACATGTGCCCAATCGATACCTTCGTGCCGATGACTATTTTTCTCGAATCGAATCTTCAGTACATCAAGCAAGTGCATTTGTTCCCGTGCGTTTATGGCCATTGTTCTCCATGCATCTCTAATTGCGCTTTGCCATCGCTTACTGTGTATTGAAAGTGAGCGTTACTCATGATAATCCTACTACACATTATCGGTGCTGTATGTGTCGCCTGCAAATTCGATAAGACAAAATCCGTTGCCGAATGGATCTGAGAAGGTGATGCATTTTGAACCTCTCCATTCGACACATTCACTTTCTTGGGTTGCGCCAGCGTCTAATGCCCGTTGTGCCGCTTTGGTAACGTCATCCACAACAAAGTCCATATGGATTGGTGTCCAGTGTCTAGTGTAATCACGTACCTGTGGAAGCGCACTCATGGGGTTTGATCCAGCGGAGTTTTGTAGAAGATAAATGACAGAAGACGCGCCGATAAGCTCTGCAACATCCTCTTCAATGATGCGGTTTAGCTTTAACCCGAGAGCACTACAGTAAAAATCTATCGCTGGTGCAAGATTCGGGACATCGATGTTGACTATAACTTTCATCATTCAGTTGCCTATTCAGGTTGACGACATGGTTGTATAAGAGACCTAATGTTTAATGAATAGTTGGCTTAGCCAGTGCCGCTTGAATGATGGTTAGCCATTGGTAAATGATGCCGTTGGATGCGAAATTACACCATCACCGTAGGTGCGCAAGACTTGAGAAATTATAACCTGATAGCCATTGAGCCAATTGGATTGGGCGGCCTTGGCTTCCAGGTGTTTTGGATGTCTCATTAATTCGTGGAGTCCGTCCATTGTTTGCCAATAATATACATTTGAGACACGACCAGTTTCAGGGTTTTCCCAAGCTTCCTCACCAATGTAACCCGAAGTTTGTTTAGCTATTTCGGCTATAGCTTGGTCAAGTTGATAAAACGCTTCATCGAATTGCTTTTTATCAAAAATAAATGTTGCTGAATACATTCACAAGTCCTAAATATGGCTGACGTTTGAATTAAGGGGCGCCGTTAGTCGTCCCGCTTGAATAATGGGTTAGAGGTTTTAATCATAATGCACCATTTCTAAACCAAAGCCTTGCTTCATATCAATTGCAAATAATTTGCCATAACCTTCTTACCTGCAGTAGCCACCACGGATATCGACTAAGGGCGGTGCCGAGAGCGTACGCGTTGCCACGCTTTCCATGTCTGGAGTTCCAATCGATCCAGCAGGATTGCAAAGCTCTTGAAACGCGCTGCAAGTAAAGCCAGGCCAGGAATCCAAAGGAAAAAGCCTGGAATTCCAGGTGGCAACGAAAGTAATAGTCCACAAATGAGCAGGACCAAACCGGCGAAGACATATCCAAATGTTCTCCACACGCTGCCTCGAACGCTTTCCCTTCGCCTGGTGCGCTCGTAGTGATCGATAAACCGACGGCCTGGTGAGCCGTCTTTGATCTCTCGAAACTCTGATTTTATCTTCTGTAGCACTCGTGATCCTTTAATCAGCGGCGCGAAGGACTTTCAGCCTACATCCCCTCCTGCCAACGTGGAGCTAACCGGTGCCGGAGCGCAGCGGAGGGAACCCAAAAGTGTAGCTTTTGGGCGTCCGGGTTGAGCGCAGGGTTAGACTTCATGTTTTGTTTCACCGAACAAGATTTCGTTTTTCATAATTCGTTTGATCTCGTGAAGCCTCTTTGCCTCGGGCAAGAACCAAAATGACAACGCAAAAAGAACGGCGCCCGCACCCATGAGCCCCAGAACAAAGGGGAATTCCTCCGCGCGGAATAGTAAGGTGACCGCTGTTACAAAGCACATGCCTGACAAAAGCCAACATATCCAAATATTGCTGGCGGCACTATTCATCCCAAGACGCGAACGAAAGTTCTTGTGCGGGATGTAATGGGTCATCAGCTCGAAAATGGACATGATGTCTAACGTAAAGTAGGCATCCTATTTGACGCTTTATATTGCGTCAAATAGGAATTTTGATTGTTTAAGTTGATTAAAGTATATAATAAAATCATATTGTTATTAATTTTTAGTATTGCCTAATTTTATAAAATGAATACGTCAAATACCGAGCTAAATATTGCTGAGCCAAGGCTGTTAGACCAAGTGCGCGGCAAAATTCGCTTAAAACATTACAGTATTCGCACTGAGCAGGCTTATACAGATTGGAGTAAACGTTATATTCTGCATTTTGACAAGCGACACCCAAGAGATTTAGGCGCGGTAGAGGTGGAGCAGTTTTTAACCTATCTGGCGGTGCAGGGCAATGTGGCTGCTAGCACGCAAAATCAAGCCAAAAGTGCGTTGTTGTTTTTATACAAAGAGGTGCTGGGTACAGCTTTGCCTTGGTTGGATGAGGTGGAGCAAGCAAAAACCTCAAAGCGTTTGCCTGTGGTGCTTACGCAAGACGAGATGGCTAAACTATTATTGCAGTTATCGGGTACACATCATTTAATTGTGAGTTTACTTTATGGAACAGGCATGCGTATTTTAGAGGTGTTGCGCTTGCGGGTTAAAGATGTGGATTTTGCGCGTAAAGAAATTTTAATTCGCGATGGAAAGGGATATAAAGACCGCGTAACTGTGTTGCCATTAAGCTTGGTAGTGTCTTTGAAAGCCCATTTAGTAAAAGTAAAAGCTTTGCACGCTGCCGACTTGGAAAACGGTTTTGGGCGGGTGTATATGCCAATGGCTTTAGATAAAAAATATCCTTCGGCTGGCATCGATTGGGCTTGGCAGTATGTTTTTCCATCGGGTAAGTTGTCGGTAGATCCGCGTTCTGGCGATACGCGTCGCCATCATATACAAGATCAAGCTATTCAACGTGCAGTGCGCCAGGCGGTGGTGGATGCAGGTATTGCCAAGCACGCTACCCCGCATACTTTGCGCCACAGCTTTGCCACACATTTGCTTGAGGGCGGTTATGATATTCGCACAGTGCAAGAGTTGCTGGGGCATTCAGACGTATCAACAACCATGATTTACACCCATGTACTCAATAAAGGTAGACGCGGCGTGAGTAGCCCATTGGACGTGCTTTAGTTTCATGGTTTTAACTAGGCCATCTTAACGGTTAATTCGCTATAATCGGGCGATGAGCTTACGTCTTCGCTTAAATCTGCTGATTACTGCATTGCTGCTGCTGTTTATGTCAGCCGTGGGCTTTGTGGTATTTAGTGGCACCAAAGCGTCTATTCAAGAGGGTGTAGAGGCAGCTACCCGTGTCACCACGCAATTGCTAGATACCGTGATTGTAAGTTCAGTGCAAAACCCCGGGTGGGGTTATACGCACGCGGTGATGCATCGGTTTTTGCAACATTTGGGACATGTGCGCGGTAATGAAATAAGACTTTACGACCTCAGTGGCGCACAGATTTTTAAATCGCCACCGTCAAAATATCGTAGTGATGAAAATCCACCGCAGTGGTTTTACAATTTGCTGAACCCAAACGAAAAATCAGTGACGCGTTATATCAACTTTGGCAAGCTGGTAGTTGAGCCAAACCCAGCAGGGGCTATCCGCGAAGCATGGCGTAAGTTAAAAATTTTATTATGGGTTGG
>JAKFEP010000099.1:0-6390 GCA_036675645.1 Methylotenera sp.
TTATAAGACTCGGTCAAATCCACATATTTACCGACAAAGGCAACGTCCACCGTATTTTTGGGATTGGCAAGTGCAAGAGAGATTTTTTCCCAGCTGGATAAATCTGCCGCTCTGGCTAAAATATTGAGTTTATGACAGACGATTTCATCCAGCATTTGGTCATGCAATAAGCCAGGTATTTTATAAATAGAGTCTGCATCAATTGCACTGATGACTGCTTCTGGCGCCACATTGGTAAACAAGGCGATTTTCTTACGCTCATCATCTGGAATATTGCGATCTGCACGACACAATAAAATGTCCGGTTGAATACCGATTTCGCGTAATTCTTTCACCGAGTGTTGCGTTGGTTTGGTTTTTAATTCGCCGGCCGCAGCAATCCAAGGCAATAGCGTTAAATGAATATAACAGGCATTTGTTTTGCCTTCTTCAAAACCCATTTGGCGAATCGCTTCTAAAAACGGGAGCGATTCAATATCGCCCACGGTGCCGCCGACCTCTACAATCGCCACATCGGCGCCTTCTGCGCCGCGCTTAATGTGCGCTTTAATTTCGTCGGTGATGTGCGGAATCACTTGCACCGTTTTTCCTAAATATTCACCACGGCGCTCTTTTTTGATAACCGATTCGTAAATCTGACCCGTAGTGAAGTTGTTGCGTTTACCCATGCGCTGCGAAATAAAACGCTCATAATGGCCTAAATCCAGGTCAGTTTCTGCGCCATCGTCGGTCACAAATACCTCACCATGTTGGAAAGGTGACATGGTGCCAGGGTCAACGTTGATATAGGGGTCGAGTTTGAGCATGGTCACTTTAATACCACGCGATTCGAGAATTGCACCAAGGCTAGCTGCCGCGATACCTTTGCCTAAAGAGGAGACTACACCGCCAGTGACGAATACATATTTGGTCATAAAACCCTTGAATATTGGAGCACTATTTAATTATCCAAATTAATTATTTAAGTTTAATTCTTTGGATAAGTAAATTCGTACAGACGGGAAGTAATTTTACCGCAAAGCCAGTACAATCACCAGTAGAATAACCAGTAAAATCAGGATTAAAAGTCGTTTAAAGAGAATAAAAATCCAAGAGGAAATTGCATTGAAACAATCAAATACCCATTGGGAAGCAGTGGAAGCTGACCCACGATTTCAACAATTGCACCGCGATAAAAACCGCTTTTTATGGCGAATGATGTTGTTTGCATTGATCATTTTCTTCTTGTTACCTATTAGCACCGCCTATTTTCAGCACATCTTAAATATAAAAATTTGGGGCGTAATCAACATTGGCTTGCTGTTTGCACTGGCACAATTTGTGGTGGCCTGGGTCATCGCCATCATTTATGCCAAGCGCGCCAACAGCGAATTTGATGCACGTGCAAAAGCCTTAGTGGATGATGCGCACAACATTAAAGGCATTGCATGAAAAAATCGTTAGCCTTATTTTTATCACTTTTTAGCCCCCTATGCGCTGCCCAAGGCGCAGTTGCCAACGAATATCGCTGGATCACGTTTTTAGTGTTTAGCAGCATTATCGCTGCCACCATGTACATCACCTATTGGGCAAGTAAACGCGTAAAATCTACCGCTGATTTTTATGCTGCTGGCAATTCAATCTCTGGCTTGCAAAATGGTTGGGCAATTGCGGGCGACTATCTGTCTGCCGCCTCTTTCCTTGGGATTGCAGGGCTCATCTCCCTTTATGGCTACGATGGTTTTATGTACTCGGTTGGTTTCCTCATGGGTTATATCGCGGTGTTGTTGGTCATCGCTGAGCCCTGCCGCAACATTGGCAAATATACGCTTGGCGATATTTTAGCGTTTCGCAACGACCCCAAAAAAGCCCGTATGGTGGCCGCGCTTTCTACCATCACCGTATCTATTTTCTACCTCACCGCACAAATGGTTGGCGGTGGCGTATTGGTTAAAACGCTGATTGGTATCGATTATGAAGTCAGCGTCATCGCAGTCGGCACGCTAATGCTGGCCTATGTGGTGTTTGGCGGCATGGTAGCGACTACTTATGTGCAAATCGTTAAAGCCGTTTTATTGGTGATTGCCTCTTTGGTATTAGTGACTTTGGTTTGGTTGCCCTATGGTTTCAGCCTGCCTGCATTTTTACAAGCGGTGGTAGATGATCCTAAAATTCAAGCGCAGGTGGCCAAGCTATTAGGCACAGCCGCCAGCAGCATGTCGCCACAAGAGCTTGGGCAGCGCTTTTTAGAGCCCGGCCTGTTTTTAAAAGACCCGATTGACCAAATCAGCCTAGGCATGGCACTGGTGTTTGGCACCGCAGGTTTGCCGCACATTTTAATGCGCTTTTTTACCGTGCCAAACGCGCAAGAAGCGCGTAAAAGCGTGGTGTGGGCAATGGCGATTATCGGCGGTTTTTATGTGCTTACTTTATTTTTAGGCTTTGGTGCGGCGATACATGTCGGCCCAGAAACCATAGGTGGCATTGATAAAGGCGGCAATATGGCAGCGCCGTTGTTGGCCCAATATTTGGGCGGTGGAGAGAATTCTTTATTAGGCAACTTTATGTTGGCATTTGTGGCCGCAGTCGCCTTTGCCACGATTGTCGCTGTGGTGGCAGGCTTGGTGCTGGCTTCGGCATCCGCCATTGCGCACGATTTATATGTGAATGTGATTAAGGACGGCAACGCCAGCCAGGCGCAACAAATGAAAGCAGCAAAAATTGCATCTATTGGCGTGGGCATCATTGCCATTTTAATTGGTATACTCGCCAAAGGTCAAAACGTCGCACATCTAGTCGGCATGGCGTTTGCAGTCGCGGCAAGCAGCAATTTACCGGCCATTTTCCTCACCCTGTACTGGAAAAAATGCAACACCACGGGCGTTGTAATGGGCATGCTAATTGGCGCAGGTAGCGCGATTTTATTGGTGCTAATTTCACCTAATATGACCTACCCGCAAAAAATGGTCGTTGATGCCAAAATCGTATTAGAAGGTAGCCCTTATATGCCAGCAACTGCAGCAAAAGCCAGTGAAGGCTTGATTTGCGAATTTTTTACTTTCTGCCAAAAAGCAGAACCTGCCAAACCTACAATAGAAGCGTTGGATAGCTTGCCGCTTAAAGTGGTATTAATTGGCAGCACCATTGACCACGACACGCCGCTTGAAGAATCCAAAAAAGCACAAATCAAAATTGCTGCGCTAGAAAAGCAGATAGCCAAAGCCAAAGAAGATTTAGCCAAATATCAAACCCAAACCACCAGTATGATGGGGCTTGAGAAACCCTTATTTCGCCTCAAAAACCCAGGTATTATTTCGATTCCATTGGGTTTTTTAATGGTGATTTTATTCTCATTATTAACACACGATAAACGTTCGGAAGACTTATGGGAAGAGCTGTATGTACGCCAAAATACGGGATTGCATGTGGAAGATGTTTCGCATTAGGTAAAGCTGATTGTGTCTAGACTGGATATTAATTATGATTAGGGTGCTTGTGTCTCTATAACAATCGTTAGTCAAAGGTACCCATGGATGCTTCTTCAATAAATTTGGTTCTAATATTTCTTCTTAGTGCAAGCGTTTCATTTCTGACAAACCGTTTCAAGTGGGGTATGTTTATTGGAATAGTATCTGGACTTATCTTTGTTTTTCTATTTCCACGATAGGATTGTATGCTTCTCGCAGTTTTTTTAATGGTATTAATCCCGTGCGCGGCAATTTCTTTTGTTGGGGCGAATATTGGACTTTCCCTAAGAAAAACACTACTACCCGAACACCATGTAAATCGTATATGGAATCAATCAGCCATTGCTTTAGTTACTGCAGTTTTTATCGCCAATTTAGCTTTTCAAATAAGTGTAAAACGTGATGCTAAAAGCGAAGAAGTTTCAGTGGTTGAATTCGTCAAAATGAGTAAAGAAGTTCAATCCATAGCTGGAGTTATCAAGACTGTGAGCATTCATGGAATTGGAACTAAAAAGGGAAGTACCACGAAGGTATATGACCTTTATGTTGTTGGTGATGACACGACTGTATATCCAATTGTAAGAGTTTTAAGAGATTCCTCCTCCCCGCAGATTGTCCTAGCTTGTGTATCTGAAGTTCCAAGTGGACATAGAGACCCTTACAAAGACCCTTGTGAACAATAACTCATGGTTAACCTACTCATCAAAAAGGCCTAAATCGCCCACTTCCCATACCCCTTAAACTGCTGAAACACTTCGCGCATTTCAGCTTCAGTTAACAATGGCGGATTAGGATTAATCTGCAAAATCCTCCAATATTGCTCACACAGGTTTTCGACTTCTACAGTCACCGCCAACGCATCCTCTAAATCACGCCCCAGCGCTATCATGCCGTGATTCGCCAGCAAACTGGCTTTGCGGTCTTGTAACGCACTGAGCGCATTATCTGACAAGGCTTGCGAGCCAAATAAGGCATAAGGCGCGCAACGAATGGTGTCACCCCCTACAACGGCTATCATGTAATGAAATGGCGGAATATCTTTGTGCAGGCAGGCCAAAGTAGTGGCGAACATGCTGTGGGTGTGGATAATTGCGTTGATTTCTGGGCGACTGGCTAAAATATCGCGATGAAAACGCCATTCTGATGATGGCTTTTTGGCATTTGATTCTGCCTGCAGCTCAAAACTGCCGTCAAACTGCATCTGCACCATGCTAGTTGGCGTCATGTCTTCTACGCTCATGCCAGAAGGTGTTACCAGAAACCCGTCTCCTGAACGTACACTGCAATTGCCCGAGGTGCCTTTATTCAGACCAAGCTCGGCAAGTTTTTGGGTAATACCAAGTAATTTATCCTGTGCATTTTGCATATTAATACCAGTTAAATGACCATTTTTTGTCCACGTGATAT
Organism: Methylotenera sp.; assembly: GCA_036675645.1. Classification (GTDB taxonomy): domain Bacteria; phylum Pseudomonadota; class Gammaproteobacteria; order Burkholderiales; family Methylophilaceae; genus Methylotenera_A. Next base: position 4,854 of record JAKFEP010000099.1, read on the forward strand.
TGCCCATTTTATCGTCGCCATCAATTTAGGCGAGCTTGTAGGCGAATCAGCATAATGTTGCAGCAAACCCCAGCTACCCCATTTAGACCATCCGCCAACACTATAATAACTGCAACTTAAGTCGCCACCCAGTTGCGTCCACATTTCCAGGCTTTTTGCATAAATATCGCCCATACGCTTATCTGCATTGGCTTGTATAAATAACTGAGTTAGCTTCTCATTATTTTCAGCGCCGCTCACACCAACCAAATGTTGCCCTGCTTCATAAGCCACTAAATTAAGTCCATACTCGTCGGCTACTTTTTTACTATTTTCAACCCATTGCAGGCTTTGTGGCAACGCCATTTTATTTAGGTGCTCAAATAGTTTATTTAAGCTCCATGCGCTAACCACTTTCTCATTAATGCCATCTTCACCCGTGGGTGAAACATTAAACGATACGTATGGTGCTATCGCTAAAACATCCGCATGGCTGGCAGCCTCTTGAAAACTTAAAATTTGGTCAGAGGCATAGTCATTGGCCGCTTGTGAAGCCAAAACCCTGATGAAGCGATCATGCCCGTTATAGACATCAGTCCAAATTTTGAAAATCTGCACTGAACGATAAGCGTAATATCGCCATGCGGCATCCCAAGGTTTATCAGCAAACCTTAGACGCTGTCCTGCTTTGGAAGCGTAATCATGTTGCCCAAATCCACCGTTCCAAACTTCATTTGAATATTCCACCCAAGCCTGCAACTCTGGGTTTAGATGATCTTTCACATAAAGCGCAAACTGCTTAATATAATTATCATCTGCCTGGTGCGGCATACAAAACCATGCGTCTGTATTTAATCGATTCGCTAAATCCACCATCATTTCTAGTGGAATTCCTTTATTTGCAAAACTGGCATCACTTAATTTAGGACGCTCAGCCCAGTTAACTTGGGCTGAATTGTTGGTATTCATAAAATCCATAAACCTGATACAGGCAATGCCAGACCAGCGTTTCAGAAAGCTTGGATGCCACGGGTTTGTAAGATAAGTTGACTCAAAGCCAGGTAAAATGACTCTGATATTACGAAGGTGATTCTGCGGGTTGGTTTTAATAATGTCGATTAGAAAAGAGTCTTTTTTCGCATCCACTTTTAATATGAGTCGGCCTAGCCCACTCTTTATCATCTGGCCGGCTGAGGATGTTAGCTCTCCTTCCCCATCGTACAACACAACATAATCGCCGCTTGGATACTGGTTTGCAGGAAGTGAAGAAATAACTCTCGTTGCTCGACAGCCTTTTTCTAAAGATTTCACCCAGCCATTTTCATCAAGATCAAGTTTAGGGCCTGAGTCCCATAGTCCCTCCTGAGACTGACTGACCCATTCGCGTGACATCCGAAAAAGATCCACAAAGGGAAGCTCTGTATTCCAATCTGCAAGGCCTGCCAAGTTAATACCCAAGCGTGCGTTAGCGCTAGGTACTTTTTTTACAAGACTACTATTGTCAGGCTTTTTTGCTAATACATTTTTAGCGCCTAAATAACAGAGGGCTAGTCCAGCA
>JAKFEP010000077.1:0-6331 GCA_036675645.1 Methylotenera sp.
TTGAGTTTTTTATAGATCGTTTGTGAAAGTTCTTTATTCTCTGGCGCATTGGTTGAATAGTAGTTGTCGAACTCAATCAAGAACTCTTTAAAATCTGCGCTGTGTTCCTTGTGTACCGCATCAATCAATGCTTCTGGTGTAATGCCCTCTTTCTCAGCGCGCAGCATAATCGGCGTGCCGTGCGTGTCATCCGCACACACATAATGCACAGTATGTCCCTGCATTTTTTGAAAACGCACCCAAATATCTGTTTGAATATATTCCACCAAATGACCAAGGTGGATACTGCCGTTAGCATAAGGCAGTGCGGAGGTAACCAGTATTTTTTTCATAGGCGCTATTTTAACAAATCAAGCTGGTAAAATGGCGTTTTGTTTCAAATAGAAATTCACCATGGCTATTACCCAAGAAATCATTCAAAGTGCGCTGAAAAACCTCACCGATCCGAACACCGGCAGGGATTTTATCAGCAGCAAATCCGCCAAAAACATTCAAATTAATGGCAGTGATGTGAGCGTAGATGTTGTGCTTGGCTATCCTGCAAATAGCGTGATGGACAGCGTAAAAACCTTTATAGAAACCAGCTTGCAAGGCGTAGCCGGTATTGGCAAGGTGACGGTGAATATTGGCAGCCGCATTGTGGCGCACAAGGCGCAACAAGGCGTGACGTTATTACCAAGTGTTAAGAACATTATCGCCGTGGCATCTGGCAAAGGTGGTGTGGGGAAATCCACTACCTCTGTTAATTTGGCATTGGCCTTGGCGGCAGAAGGGGCAACGGTGGGTTTACTAGATGCCGATATTTACGGTCCAAGCCAACCACAAATGCTCGGTATTAGTGGGCGCCCAGAAAGCATGGATGGCAAAAGTATGGAGCCGATGTTAGCACACGGCTTGCAGGCCATGAGTATTGGCTTTTTGGTGGATACCGATACGCCAATGGTTTGGCGCGGCCCAATGGTCACGGGCGCGCTGGAACAATTGTTGCGTGATACTAAATGGCGCGACTTGGATTATCTAATTGTTGATTTGCCACCAGGCACGGGCGATATTCAGCTGACTCTGGCACAAAAAATCCCAGTCACTGGCGCGATTATTGTCACGACTCCACAAGACATTGCTCTACTGGACGCACGCAAAGGCCTGAAAATGTTCGAGAAAGTCGGCATCCCGATTTTAGGTATTGTCGAGAATATGAGTACACACATTTGCAGCAATTGCGGCCATGAAGAGCACATATTTGGCGCAGGTGGCGGCCAGAAAATGTGTGATGACTACAAAGTAGATTTGCTAGGTAGCTTGCCGTTGGACATCAGCATCCGCGAACAAACTGACGGTGGAAATCCAACGGTGATTGCTGCCCCTGATTCGAAAATCGCCAATATCTATAAAGAAATTGCCCGCAAGGCCGCCATTAAAATCGCCAATGCAGGGTTAGATCACAGCAGCAAATTCCCGAATATCGTCATTCAAAACACTTAACTATTGCAAAAAACTATGCTCCTGCAGACCAATACCTGTGCGGTTTGTAGGGCATTGAAATTAAAGCTTATCTTAGTTCCACATCATAGCAATACACATCCACACCGCAGGCAGGTGTGATTAACGCAGCGGGTATCGCCACCCCTTTGCGCCAGTTATCAACGGCTTCTTGCTTGCCCTGGCCTGTCACCAAAAATAGAGCCGCTTTAGTATTGTTTAAACGATTTTGGCTCATGGTCACGCGTTCCGCAGGTGGTTTAGGTGAATTGAACACGGGTACTGCGTCTGCGCTGTTATCTACCACGTGGCCTGGAAACAAGCTTGCGGTATGACCATCTTCACCCAGCCCAAATAATACCAAATCAAAAGTAGGCACATTGGCTAAAGTTTTTGCATAGGCTTTTGCGCCTTCAATTGGGCCTAACTCTGATGGGATGTTGTGAATTTGGCTTTTTGGAACAGCAACGTGACTTAGCCAGACTTGGTCTACCATCAAGCTATTACGCTCTGCATCATCTATTGGCAAGCAACGGTCATCATTAATATAGATATGCCATTTTGACCAATCAGCAGGCATATTGCGCAATAAAGCATAAATTGCCCGCGGTGTGCTGCCGCCCGACAGCACGATTGAAAATGCGCCTTTTTCGGCAATGGCTTGCTTGGCATGCTGCATAATCACATCACACACCGTGTGCTGCAGTGATTCAATACTATCAAACGAATTCCAGCGTATGTTTTTTGAATGCATAATCTTTAACAAAGTGAGAGTAAATGAGTAGGGTAATTTTGCGCGTATTTGAACCTATTTTGCTAAATTTGTCATGCGTTTTATGCTTTTTTTTTGCATAAGTTTTGCATAACTATTTTACGTTTACACGCCCATGCATTATTATATCGGGTTACTCAAAAAGAGAGTAATTGCTGATAAAAGAAAGTGGGATTACGACTCACGTAATAGTTGAGGCGCGTCATTTGAAGGTTTATTTTCAGCATTAACTTTTTTAGTACTTTTTACACATATCGAACTTAATCTAGGCCAAAAGCCTGATGGTTCATCACCCTCTACAAAGGTAAACAATGAAATTAGCAATGTTAGGTTTAGGAAAAATGGGCGGCAATATGGCGGCTCGTTTATTACGTCACAAAATTGAAGTGGTTGGATTTGATTTCAACACAGAATTTGTCAATAATTTAGTCGAAAAAGAAGGCATGATTGGCGCTAGCTCAGTAGCTGATGCAATCAGTAAACTAGAAGGTCAGAAAATCGTATGGATGATGCTGCCGGCTGGCGAAATCACCGAGAAACAAATTCAAGATTTAATTCCCTTATTAAGTAAAGGCGACATCATCGTCGATGGCGGCAACTCTAATTACAAACACAGCCAACGTCGCGGCGCTCTGCTGGCAGAACACGGCATTGGCTTTATTGACTGTGGTACTTCCGGTGGCGTTTGGGGTCTGGATAACGGCTACTGCCTAATGTACGGCGGCGACAAACAATTTGCAGATGTATTGGCACCATATGCACAAGCATTGACACACGCAGACCGTGGTTGGGCACACGTAGGTCCAGTTGGCTCTGGCCACTTTACCAAAATGCTACACAATGGTATTGAATATGGCATGATGCAAGCATTAGCCGAAGGTCTTGACCTGTTAAAAGGCAAAGAAGAATTCGATTTAGACTTAGCGCAAATTACCGAATTATGGCGTCATGGTTCAGTTGTGCGTAGCTGGTTACTCGACCTGACAGCCGAGGCCCTGAAAGGCGATCAGACTCTGGAAGGCATCGCTCCATATGTTGCTGACTCTGGTGAAGGTCGCTGGACAGTGGTTGAGGCAGTTGAACAAGGTGTCGCGGCGCCAGTATTGACTGTAGCATTACAGGCCCGCTTCAGAAGCCAGGATTCAGATGGTTACAGCTACAAACTGTTATCCTTGATGCGTAACGCTTTTGGCGGCCATGCTGTCAAAAAGAACTAAACACCCTGGCATTTAACACCATGGTATTTAACACCTTGGCATTCAACACCAAGGTATTTAACGATAAGGTTTGATTAATGACTAACACTATAGATCCTTGCACCCTAGTGCTATTTGGTGCCAGCGGTAACTTGGCGCGCGTTAAGTTATACCCCGGCCTATTTAGGCTGGATACTATTGGCCGTTTGCCTCCTGAATTGAAAATTCTGGCAGTAGGTCGCCAAGAGGTAACCTTAGAAGCATGGCGTGCTGATATTAAGGGCATGCTGGATGCCAAATTTAAAAAAGGCTATGAGGTAGCGGCTTTTGAGCGTTTTATCGCACGTAATTACTACCATGCTAATCCGCCAACCGATCCAGACGCATTTTCTAAGCTAAAAAATACGCTAAGCGACACCAAGATATTTCCACAGAATTTGGCCTACTTTTTATCGGTGCGCCCAACGGATTTTGCCCCTGTGGTGGAATCTCTGGCAAAAGTGGGTTTAACGCAAGAAGACGAATTCTGGCGTCGCGTGGTGGTTGAAAAACCGTTTGGCACGGATTTAGCCTCTGCTAAAGAATTACAATCTGCGCTGACCAAGAACCTCAAAGAAAGCCAAATTTACCGTATTGATCATTATTTAGGTAAATCGGCCTTGCAAAACATTCTTTTGCAGCGCTTTACCAATACGGTATTGGAACCAATCTGGAACAGTCAATATATTGACCACGTACAAATCACCAACACTGAAATGCTCGGTGTGGGTGAGCGTACGCAGTTTTATGATAGTACCGGTGCGTTGCGCGATATGATTCAAAGTCATATTTTGCAAACATTGGCACTCACTGCGATGGAAATGCCAAAAGATTTAACTCCCGATGGCGTGCGCGATGCAAAAATTAAAGTCCTGGAACAAATTCGCCCGATTCCGGTTAATGAATTAGACAAGCATGCTTTCCGTGCGCAATACGCAGCGGGTGAAGTCTTTACTTCTGACGGCAGGGGCGAAAAAGTAGCTGGTTATCTTGAGGAGCTAGGCGATAAATCAAGCGTGGTTGAGACTTATGCAGCACTCAAACTATTCATTGATAACCCGCGCTGGCAAGGTGTGCCGTTTTATATCCGCACCGCCAAACGCTTGCATGAAGCAGATACCCGTATTTCTATCCGCTTTAAAAAAGCGCCCTTACAAATTAATGGCGGTCAGGATCAAAATTGGCTCATTATTGGCATTCAACCGCGTGAGTGCATCAAGCTAGAAATTCAATCAAAAATTCCGGGCTTGGATATCAACACCCGCACCATCCAATTAGATGCGGCTAACCGCTTACCTGAGGATGATACAGTGGATGCTTATGAGGCTTTATTGCTCAACTTAATGCAAGGCGATAACTCAAATTACCTGCATATTAATGAGGCTGAAGCGCAATGGCGTCTGGTTGACCCAGTAGTAAAAGCATGGGCGGCTGACAAAACACCTGTACATCAATATCCAGCTGGTTCGTGTGACCCGGAAGCCTCAAAAGTAATTTTTGAAGGCGAAGATCAATTTTGGCGTTACAGCATTGAATTGGGCGGCGACAAACCCAACTAAAATACACACTAATTTTTAGCATAAACTTTTATCACACAATTTTATAATGCACTTTATAATGCGCAATCTAATCTAGGTTCGCATTAGTAAAGTGCATTATTTTTTGCATAAAGAATAGAAAGCTTAAAGTAAAAACATGAGTATAAAATCTGATAAATGGATACGCCAAATGGCTGAACAACATGGCATGATTGAGCCGTTTGAGCCCAATCAAGTCAAACAAAATGCCGAAGGCCAGCGCATGGTTTCATACGGCACTTCCAGTTATGGCTACGATATTCGCTGTAGTAAAGAATTCAAGCTCTTTACCAATTTGAATAGCACGATTGTAGACCCGAAAAACTTCGACCCGAATTCATTTGTGGAAGTGAATGCCGATTATTGCATCATTCCACCCAATTCATTCGCGCTTGCCCGCACCGTTGAATATTTCCGCATCCCGCGTAACGTACTCACCATCTGTTTAGGCAAATCCACTTACGCACGCTGCGGCATTATTGTAAACGTCACGCCATTTGAACCAGAATGGGAAGGCTATGTCACACTTGAATTCAGCAATACGACGCCGTTACCTGCAAAAATCTATGCCAATGAAGGTTGTGCCCAAGTATTGTTTTTTGAAGCGGATGCAGATGACGTATGCGAAACCAGTTATAAAGACCGTGGTGGTAAGTATCAAGGTCAAGTTGGCGTTACTCTACCTAAGATTTAATTAAGGAAATTGGATGAAATTTAGATTTCCAGTCGTCATTATTGACGAAGACTTTCGTTCTGAAAACTCTTCTGGCTTAGGCATTCGTATGCTGGCCAAAGCCATTGAGGAAGAAGGCTTTGAGGTGTTGGGTGTCACTAGTTATGGCGACCTTACCTCATTCGCCCAGCAACAAAGCCGCGCTTCAGCTTTTATTCTTTCGATTGACGACAATGAATTTATTGAGGGCAATCAAGAAGCGTTAGAAAATTTGCGCAAGTTTGTGGATGAAATTCGTTACCGTAATGAAGAAATCCCCATTTTCTTGCATGGGGAAACACGCACTTCACGGCACATACCGAATGAGATTCTGCGTGAGTTGAATGGTTTTATTCACATGTATGAAGATACGCCAGAATTTGTGGCGCGCTACATCCTGCGTGAAGCACGCACCTACCTAGATAGCCTGCCGCCGCCATTTTTTAAAGCGCTGACTGAATATGCAGCTGATGGCTCGTATTCCTGGCATTGTCCAGGCCACTCAGGCGGCGTCGCATTTTTAAAATCACCGGTCGGCCAAATGTTTCACCAGTTT
>JAKFEP010000193.1:0-6311 GCA_036675645.1 Methylotenera sp.
ACCTGTACCGTAGTACACTAAGTTTGTACGTGCATCATATGGCCACCAGCCCCATGTAGAGCCGCCGCCATGTTGCCAACCATCTTTAACTGCTTGTGGTTTTAACCATGTACGAACGCCAAGGTCTTTCTCGCCAATTTTAAGTTTATCGTGCGGTAAGGCTTTAAATGAACCGCCAATTTTGTTACCGCCATTCACGTCTGCATAGACAGACAATGCACTGTAGTGAGGGTTATCTTTATTAAAGCCTTCACCAATCAACATTTCCGCATCTGGGCCAGTTGAGTAGGCTTTCCACGCCAATGAGCCGTCTTTAATATAATAAGCGGCTAAGAAACAACGCACACCAAATTCAGCGCCTGAACAACCTGTCAGCACTTTATCTTTAATAACATGCGCAGCATTGGTATTAGTCGCACCGACTTTTGGATCTGTATTGAGAACAGACCAGATTTTTTTACCGTCCTTAGCATCCAATGCGACTAAATTACCATCATTTTGTTGCAAGAAAATTTTACCATCGCCGTAACCTAAACCACGGTTAACGTTGTCGCAGCATAATACAGCTTGTACTGATGGATCTTGTTTTGGGAAATATGACCAAACGATTTTTTGATTGTCATTTAAATCTAAAGCGTATACGTTGTTTGGGAATGCGGTATGTACATACATCATGTTACCAACAACCACTGGTGTACCTTCGTGGCCGCGGTTTACACCCGTTGCGAATGTCCAAGCCATTTTAAGGTTTTTAATATTGCCTTTGTTGATTTGTGACAGTGAGCTGTAGCCTTGATTATTGTGCTGACCGCGCGGATGTACCCAGTTGTTAGCATCTTTCATTGCAGCTTCTTGGTCTGCAGCTGCTGATGCCACCATTGGCATTGCCAATGTAGCGCCTGCAACTAAGCCTAGAGCGAGCTTGATTGTGTTGAATTTCATTATTTATCTCCAAAGTTATGTTACTAAGGGTTTATTTAAAGTAGGCTGAAATATTGCAGTTAATTAACCTAACATTTTGTTAACCATCACAAATATAAAGCATACATTTCGTCACACTTACATGGACGAAATGCAATATATGTCTTAATGATTATTTGTGTAAGAGAGGAACTCCCGAGTTGATATGGGATTAGTTCCCGATTTGGGTAGGAGCCCCCAAAGCGATATCTTTTGAAGTTAATAACTTCTAAAAATCATGCGTTACAAGGAATTCAGAAGCGTTTTAAGGACACCCGCCTAATGTATGTTATCAAAAGCGATAAGTTTTAAGGCTTGTCTATACTACCCATAGATTTTGGGAAAGTAACAATACCCCAAGGCATTTCATTAGCAGGGATACGCTTTTTGACCTCAAGAGCATTAGCATCGATAACTATAATCTCACTTGACTTACCGCACGCCAGAAGTATTTGTTGGTCATCTGGTGTGAAGGTAAAATGCCAGCAACGTTGACCTGTTGGGATGTCTTTGATTTTATGAAAAGTCTTGGAATCGAACACCTGTAGTGTTTTTTCATTATTTGCTGCGACAAAAATCCGCTTACCTTCTCTGTCATAACTTACGCCATAAGGTGTTTTTCCTGTTGCAACTTCCTTGATGACTTTAAACTTCTGGTTTAGTACTAGCATTTTGTCTGAGAGTTCTAACGTTACAAGATAAGTCTTGCCATTGGGTGAAACTTTGATTCCCCTAGGGCGCTCGCCATATTTACCAACCGGAACGCTTTTAAGAAGCTTGCCAGATTTAATATCGTGCACTGTAATTGAGTTATCAGACTCATTCGTTACTATCATTTTCTTGCCATCTTTTGAGAACTCTAGCCCTTCGGTTTCTGGCTTCCCAACGATATCCATAATAACTTTGCCTTCTTTGATATCAACAATTGCGATGTGCCCTGGAATCTTATCATCGTCATCATCTTCCTCTTTTTCTTCTGCCTTGTTTGATTTTGAAGGTGGCCCACCAGTTGAGCTGGGCTCATAAGTAACGTAGGCTCTACCCCCTAGGATGCGCACGAATTCAGGATTTTTACCAATATTGACTAACCTTGGGACGCTTGCTCCAGAAGTATCAATAATAGACATGTTGCTGTCGCCCTTGTTTGCACTAATCAGCCATTTGCCATCAGCAGTAACACCTAATCCTCGTGGCCCTTGCGCGCCAACATTTATTTCGCTTTTAACTTCCATGGTTTCTAAATCAATAACCGTTATCTTCCCATTTTGGTTTGAAACATAAGCTATACCCTTATCAGAAGCCAGTACACATGGCGCTAGTATTAGCCCTGTAACAAAAACAAATACTGCATGTAGTTTACGATTAAAAGTGGATTGCTTCATATTGGGGGTCTCCAGAAGGTTAAGCATGGGCAAATTGCCACACCACTACACCTTAATGTTTGGTTGACTGCCTGGATATATCAAAAACCCGTAATTTCTCCTAGGAATAGTTCCCGTAGTGAGCATTAGTCAGACTAAGTTATTGCTCCATAGAATGTTCTCAAATGTGACTTGAAAAGCGAGTGAAATCTGTAGCTTTTATGGTTTTTTAGTTCGAATTTCAATTGGTGTCGAAAAATCAGTAAACATCAATGCAAATGGAGTACCCCAAAAGCATAATCACCTGCCGCCTGATAGACTTGATAAGTGAATAATTACTGCAGAGAAGTTGTTTTAAGAATGCCCAATCAAAATGAGGTGCATTGTTATAGATAGTGCATCTTCGCCAATAGTGTGAGCCGGAAAGAAAGTAGTACCGTAAAATCAGTATATGTAACTGATTTATATATATCGTTGGGGAGTCTGATTTTATCGGTGACTACTTTCGGCCCAAAGCGGACACTCAGATAACACTCTGTATGCGATATAAATAGTGTTATTTTTCAAATTTTGGTTTAAACCATAATCCTAATACAAACCAACATAAAGCTACTGCTCCAATACTAAAAATGACATCCCCTGGTACACGCATCCAAATTAAAGTTTCAATAATAGGCTGTTGCATAAAATCTGCAGATCGCGCATACCAATACCCATGATCAATCGCAGCTAAGAGTTGTAATGTTCCGATAGGTAAAAGAGTCAAAACAGCCATTAGAGCTAATCCGATATTTAATGACCAGAAACTTAATTTCAACACTCTTTCATTCCAAATAAGATCTGGCTTAATGCCTCGTAAACAATATAGCACCAAGCCTATACCTAACATGCCGTAGACACCGAATAATGCCGTATGACCGTGTAACGGGGTTAAATTTAAGCCTTGCATGTAGTACAGAGATAAAGGTGGATTGATAAGAAATCCTAACAAACCTGCCCCTACAACATTCCAGAAGGAGACAGCTAAGAAAAACATCACCGGCCACCGATACCTTTTCATCCAAGGGGTTGCTGCTCCTAGTTTGTAATAGTGATATGCCTCAAAACCAATATAGGCCAAGGGAACCACTTCAAGCGCTGAAAAACTAGCGCCTAATGCGAGAACAGCCATAGGGGTTCCACTAAAATAGAGATGATGCAGTGTGCCTAGCACGCCACCTGCCATAAAAATAATAGTGGCGAACAGAACTGCTATGGTGGCCGTCTTAATAGGTAGAAGCCCCAAACGTGTAAATATGACTGCTAACACCGCTGTTGCAAAAACTTCAAAAAAACCTTCCACCCACAAATGTACCAACCACCAACGCCAGTATTCAATCGTGGAAATATGGCTGTGTTCATTTGAAATTAATGCCGCGCCATAGAAAAGTCCTATTGCCACGGTGGAAAGCATTAGCAATGCAACTATTGACTGTGATTCTCCGCCGCTACGCAATGTAGGCCAAAGTGCGCGACCTACCAGAATAAGCCATAAGATAAGACCAACAAACAGATACCATTGCCAAAAACGGCCCATATCTGAATATTCCCAACCTTGATGTCCAAACCAGAAATTGTATTCCAAGCCCATTTTTTGCATGACTGCAAACCATTGCCCGGTGAATGATCCAACGACAATGATAATCAAGGATAGCCAAAGGAAATTGACGCCTATTCGCTGATATTTTGGTTCATGCCCCGATATGGCCGGGGCTATATAAAGGCCTGTTGCCAACCAAGCCGTGGCAATCCATAACACAGCCAGTTGCGTATGCCATGTCCGAGTAAGCGCATAGGGCAATACATTAGATAGATTAAAGCCATACTGTTGTTGACCTTCTATTTGATAATGCGCAGTAATGCTGCCTAATAGAATCTGCAGCAAAAATAAGCCTAGTAACAGCCAAAAGTATTTGGCTGTTGCCTGCATCGAAGGGGTAATTACCAGTGAGCGTAGTGGGTCTTTTTCAGGTAAAACTAATGCTTCTTCACGACGATTTTGAGAAACTGCGTGGTGCCAGCCCAATAAAGCAATACCTGCAATTAGGAATATCACACTAAATGCTGACCATACAAATGTACTCGCAGGTGGGCGATTGCCCACTAAAGGTTCTGCGGGCCAGTTATTGGTATAAGTAATCGCACTGTTAGGCCGTTGGGTAACAGCGGCCCAAGAGGTCCACCAGAAAAATGCAGTGAGGGCATGCCGATGTGAAGAATCTGGCACGGTGTTGTTTTTCATGGCATAGGCTTCACGCAGGCTAGCCGTTGAAGCTTCATTTCCAAATAAGCGCTGATAATGATCTGCCACTTGTACGATAGCCTCTGCCCTATTGTTATCCAAGGTAATGGTATGTGTTGTGGCATCATAGGTATTCTGACGTATCAGACTTTGAAGCCGGCCCTGGAGTTTTGCCTGATCTTCCTCTGACAAACTGGAATACTGTAATGCACTATCTGTGGATTTTGCCCATATGTTCAGGAGTGCAATTGCTTCGCGATGAAGCCAATCAGCACTCCAATCAGGCGCAACATAACTGCCATGACCCCAAATTGATCCAAGCTGCATGCCACCAAATGATTGCCAAACTTGACGGCCTTTCTGAATGTCTGACAAAGTATAAATGACTTTTCCACTTTGACTGACTACCTGCTTTGGCATGGGCGGTGCTTCTCGATAGATTTCGGAGCCGGTCCAAAGCAAGACACTAAAAGATAGAATTAATAATATGCCGAGATATATCCACAACTTCTTCGTGCTATTCATAATATCCCTTAGATGCGTTTCATTCGCTATAGGCTTTTTTTTAACGGCAACAATTACAAAAATAACGAAGCTGTGTTTTAATGGTGCATAACTATCTAACGCTGTGGGTGTTTTTACCGTAGTGGTATCGCATTAGGTAACTCTTCTCTTGCACTTCCAAACCATTTTTCGTCACATTAATAGACGGATCACATTCTAGCTCGGCAATGACATCACTTTGTAGTTGAGTATCTGTTTTCACAGTTTCAATTCCCACTGAATTATGAACACTGAGTGTGGACTTATAAAATTTTCATTTCTGTTCGCTAACGTACATTGTTAACGCAAAAATAAGTATTTAATTCAAGTGAGTTGTTGCCTCTTTCAAAACTCTGTTTAAGCCGAACACAAGTTTTGACATAAGCTTAATTGGCTTACTATACCGAGACTGCATCCCTAAACGTTGCGACCGGATAAAATTAAGCAGGTATGTATCACGGAATTTAATATTAAACCATTGCGATTATTTCAAGAAACTTCTGCTTTTATCGAATTTACTCTCGTTTGGTCGTTTATCGCTTCAATGCATGAAACTACACATTGGGCATTGTAATTGAGACTGGGTCCATTCATTCTTGTAATCGATTTGCATCTAACCTCTATACTTTTGAAGGTACTATATGTCTATTCCTCACGCAGCATCTGGTGAATTAATTGATATTCAGCCACTTGCTGGAAATTTAAGCCAGACCAGTTCAAGCACTTTGGTCAGAGCAGATCACCTTGAGGTCTTTCGATTTGTGTTGACTGCAGGCAAGTCGACCACAGAGCATAAAGCATCGGGTGCAATCACAATACAATGTCTAGAAGGTTTAATCGAACTGAAGGCCCATGGGAAAATTCAGAGGATGCGGGCAGGAAATATGGTTTACCTATCTGACTCAGAGCCTCATTCCGTCGAAGCCATAGAGAGTTCATCCCTATTGGTTACAATTCTGTTGAGACGCTTGTAAGTGTGCGATTCAATCCGATAACCAGGCTATCCAAAAACTCCATCAGTTCTTGGTTTTAGCAATATTGGTGTATAGATGAATGCGAAAATTGCAAAACTGAATATCCATAAAATTGAGGCAACTAGCACCCAGCTCGAATAAAACTGAGAGGTGAACATCGGGACAATCGCACGCAGTAGTGCGCTTGCAATA
>JAKFEP010000070.1:0-6256 GCA_036675645.1 Methylotenera sp.
GAAAATTCAGCATTTTTTGAAGATAACTTAATCCGTTTGTTGGAAGAGCGTGATCTGCTTGGTTTAACCAGCCTGATTCATGAGATTGATGCATTGATGATTTCGGTAGACCCGGAACACGCCACCAAATACATCGCAGAACTGGCGTTAATGACACCTTACCACTATTTGGTGACACTAGAAACCGAGCAGCATTTAACCCATGTCCTGCGCATTGATCTCAATTCACCCGATATTTTACTGCGCGAAGTGAAAGACCCTAACTTGCGTGGCATTTTTAGAAGCCTAAATGAAGTCTATCCAATTGGTGCTAAAAAACCCAATAGCCGCTACATGGGTGAGATTATTCGGGTGGATGATTTACACAGTGTGGTGAAATTACAAGAGCCGCGCGGATTTCGTTTCTTTAGTCAAGACGAAGTACGTAAACTGGAATTGCCCGGCAATCTGGCTGTCAGCAAACCTTCACCTTATACACATAATATCGTGGCGTATTTAGAGCGCAAGCCCGAAGAATTAAGGGTGTATGCGTTGGGAGTGAGCCTGATCAAAGAGGACGTGCAAGCAGCCTATCTAGACGCAAAAGCACTTCAAAGCAAAATTGGTGTTGCCGATTTGTTATTGCCCTTAGATCATTTGGCGACGCGGGTTTACAGTCAAAACCGCGAAGTAGCGATTTTGGAATATCTGTCACTGACCAGTTACTATTTTTGGGGCGCTTATAACATTAAGGACCAAAACTCATCTACCAATGTCACTAAAAGTGCACATGCGATTCGTGAATCTAAAAGCCCGGCCAAAGTATTCACAGCCAACAATACTCCTTATTTTATTAACCATTTGGAACACTTACCTTCACCCACCGAGACCTTTGTACGCAACTACGGCCCACGTTTGCATCATATGGCGATATCAGTGAAAGATGGTGAATACAAGGGTAAAGAGAATATCGATTTTGTGGTGAACGCCATCGCAGAAAACGGCAAAGGCTTTTTACTGGATGTGATTGGCTCTAAAGAACAGGGCTTAAAGCAAATTTTTTCGAATGCCTCAGAACACTCATCGCTGATCATTGAATATGTACAGCGCTATGGTAATTTTGATGGTTTTTTTACCCATGAAAATGTGGCGAAATTAACAGAGGCGGCTGGTTTTATGTAAAAGTGCGGTTTTTTAAAGTCAGTCCTTTCGCTTAAAAATCTTTCCGCTTTTGTCATCAGTCATTATTCAAAATGGTATGATTGGTTTTTTGTAAACTTTCACTTTTTTCACCACTCTCATGACATATTGCGTCGGTTTTTTATTGGAACAAGGCATGGTTTTCGCCTCTGACACCCGCACTAATGCTGGGTTAGATCAAGTAGCCATTGCGTCAAAAATGCATATTTTTGAAGTGAAAAATGAACGCGTGATTGTGTTATTAACTGCAGGTAATTTAGCTATTACGCAATCCGTGGTAAATTCGTTAAAACTAAAATTAAGCGACTCCGATAATAAACACCTTAATAATGTCGGCAGCCTGTTTGAGGCTGCGGCTTTGGTTGGCGATGAAATGCGCGCGACGTTTGCGCGTGATGGCTCATTTTTAAAAGACCATGACATTGATTTTAATGCCAGTATGTTGATTGGTGGCCAAATTAAAGGTGAGGCGCCGCGCTTGTTTAATGTATACGCGGCAGGCAATTTTATTGAAATTAATCATGAAACACCTTATGTTCAAATTGGTGAGACCAAATACGGCAAGCCGATTATTGATCGAGTGGTGAAATACAACACCGATATGATGGATGCGGTTAAGTGCCTACTGATCTCGTTTGATTCCACCATACGCAGCAATGTTTCTGTGGCAGCTCCCATCGATTTGTTGATTTACCGCACGGATAGCCTGCATGCAGATTGTAAACAACGTATTAACGAAAACGACCCGTATTATTCAAGCGTCAGGCAAGGCTGGGGCACTGGCCTTAAGCAAGTATTCTCCGCGCTACCAAGCCCAGATTGGTGCTAGATTGAGATGAGTTAAATGATTCAAGGTAACTTATTTATCATCACTGCAGCATCAGGTGCAGGCAAAACCAGCTTGGTGAGAGATCTGTTGGCGAAAGACAGCCAGGTTAAATTATCGGTTTCGCACACTACACGCCAACCTCGCCCAGGTGAGGAAGACGGTACGCACTATCATTTTGTGAACGAAGTCGAATTTTTACAGATTTTAAATGCTGGCGGTTTTTTGGAGAGTGCGGACGTGCATGGCGCCAAATATGGCACCGCACAAAGTGCTGTGGATGTTGCTTTGCAGGCCGGCCATGATGTGATTTTAGAAATTGATTGGCAGGGAGCGGCACAGGTGCGCAACATTTATCCGCAAAGTATCAGCATTTTTATCTTGCCGCCCTCACTTGAGGCTCTGGAACAACGTTTAAACACCCGTGGTCAAGATAGCGTAGAGGTGATTAATAAACGCCTTGCGGCAGCCCATGAAGAAATGCGCCACGTGGTGGAGTTCGACTATGTTACAATCAACGATAAATTCGATGTGGCGTTGCAAGATTTGCTGGCAATCATTCGTGCCAGCAGGTTGAAAACGCAATCACAACTACAGCGCCACGCAGCGCTGGTTCAAAAGCTAACTTAAAGTACATAATTTAATATAAAGGACACCACCATGGCTCGTATTACTGTAGATGACTGTTTAGATAAAATCCCAAATCGTTTTCAATTGACTTTAGTGGCAGCTTATCGCGCACGCCAGTTGGCTAATGGATCAGACCCGTTTGTGCATAGCCCAAACCAAAAAGACAAGCCGACTGTACTGGCCTTGCGTGAAATTGCCGCGGGCAAAGTAGGCATTGAAATTTTGAATCGCGTGCATCCTTAAAGTCATTTTAATATGCAGCTGCAATGCCAAAAACGGCGACAAGTTTAGGGAATCACCCACACACAATCGACACATTTCAAACTGCCGGGCCACCTTTATTGCCGGCAGATGTTGAAACCTCAGCCCTTTCACTTTTACTCAAAGAATATTTTAACCAAGCCGACATTGAACAAGTGTGGGCGGCTTATCGCTACGCGGCATTTGCGCATCAGGGCCAAACCCGCAAAACGGGCGAGCCTTATATTACCCATCCAGTGGCGGTGGCGTGTATTTTAGCCAAGTTGCATTTAGATTTGCCTACCTTGCTCGCTGCATTGTTGCATGATGTGGTAGAAGACACCGGGGTGCCTATTGCTGAGATAAGCGATCAGTTTGGTAAACAGGTAGCCGATTTGGTGGAAGGCCTCACTAAACTAGATAAGATCGAGTTTCAAAGTGCGGCAGCGGCGCAGGCCGAGAATTTCCGCAAAATGTTGCTGGCGATGAGCCAGGATGTACGGGTAATTTTGGTCAAACTGGCGGACAGATTGCATAACATGCAAACGCTAGAAGCCATGAAGACTGACAAGCAAAAACGTATTGCGCAGGAAACTTTGGAAATTTATGCGCCCATTGCCAATCGACTGGGCTTAAACTTAATCTACCAAGAGCTGGAAGATTTAAGCTTTAAGTACTTGTACCCAATGCGCCATCGGGTAATCGCCAAAGCCATTAAGGTAGCGCGTGGCAATCGCAAAGAAGTCATTAGCAAGATTTTAGAGTCGATTAAACAGGCGCTTAAAGAAGCTCATATAGATGCCGATGTGAAAGGCCGCGAGAAGCATTTGTATAGTGTCTATCGCAAAATGGCCAACAAAGCCACGGCGTTAGAACAAATTCACGATATCTATGGCTTTCGTATTCTGGTTAAAGATACGCCCACTTGTTATTTGACTCTGGGTACACTGCACGCGCTGTATAAGCCGATTCCGGGTAAGTTTAAAGACTATATTGCTATCCCTAAAGCCAATGGTTATCAATCGCTACACACCACTTTATTTGGCCCTTTTGGTACACCTATTGAGGTGCAAGTGCGGAGTGAGGACATGCATAAAGTTGCCAATGCCGGGGTGGCTGCGCATTGGATGTATAAGACTACGGATGCCAACCTGACAGCCTTGCAGCAGCAAACACACCAGTGGTTGCAGCGATTATTAGAAATTCAGACTGAAAGTGACGACAGCTACGAATTTTTAGAGAATTTTAAAGTCGATCTATTCCCAGATGAAGTCTACGTATTTACGCCAAAAGGCAATATATTGGCACTACCTAAGGGTTCAACAGCAGTGGATTTTGCCTATGCTGTACATACCGATGTGGGTAATAGTTGCGTGGCGGTTAAGATTAATAACGAGTTGGCGCCGCTACGCAGTGAAATGCATAATGGCGATAATGTTGAAATCATCACTGCGCCACTGGCCAAACCTAACCCTGCCTGGCTCAATTATGTCGTCACCGGCAAAGCACGTTCACATATTCGGCATTATTTAAAAACCCTGCAGGCAACTGAATCTGCACATCTGGGTGAGCGTATGTTGAATTTGGCTTTGCGCGCATTGCATGTAGAGCCTGGTGTGGTGACAGATAAACAGTGGAAAAAAGTTATCCGTGATTATGGCGCGAAAGAAAAAGCCGAAATTTTAACGGACATTGGCCTAGGCAAGCGCGTCAGCTTGATGGTGGCGCATCAACTTACTGCCGGCCAGCCAGATTTGCATGGCATGGAAAAACCTAAAAACAGCAAAGTGCTTGATAGCATTACGATTAGCGGTAGTGAGGGCATGGCGGTGCAATTTGCGCAGTGCTGCAGGCCAATTCCAGGCGATCCAATTTTAGGCTTTATTAACAAAGAAAAAGGCCTGATTATTCACACCCACGATTGTCCGACCACCCGTAAATTCAAGCTAGACCCTGACAAATGGCTAGATGTAGCGTGGGATTCAGATGATAAAAAACTCTTTAAAGTGAATGTGCGTGTGGTGGTGGTGAACGAGCGGGGCATGTTGGCCAAGCTGGCGTCGGGCATTTCAGATGTTGGTTCTAACATCGATAATGTCACCATAGAAGAGCCTGATGGCAGCCAATACGCCAATGTGAATTTTACGGTACAGGTGCGTAACCGCGTGCATTTAGCAGATTTAATGCGTAATTTGCGCAAAATCCCAGATGTAGTGCGGATTAATCGGGTAAAAGGTGTGCATAGCGAAGAAAAAATCCAATAGTGCGCAATTTTGAAATGCGTTTTGCACTGCCTGCGCTCGCAAGCCTAGAGCAAACTCGCATTTGAAATTGGCTAAAATTCGGTGAATTAAGTGACAAATAATTACAACATATTACCTGAAGGCTTACCCGTGCCTGTAAATGACAGTCAAGCTAAACATCTTACTGGTATGCGTTTCCCCGATGTTACATTGCCTTGCACTAGTGGCAGCCATTTCACTTTAAACCATGAAAAGCTGGTTATTTATGTGTACCCACTGACTGGACAGCCTAATGTTGCTTTGCCTGATGGTTGGGATGAAATCCCAGGTGCGCGTGGCTGTACGCCGCAAGCCTGCGATTTTAGTGATCGTTACCAACAGTATGAAAGTCTAGGGACGCAGGTATTCGGATTAAGTACGCAAACGACAGAATATCAATTGGCGCTTAAAAAACGCCTGCATTTGCCTTTTGATTTACTCAGCGATGTTGATTTGAAGTTAAGCCACAGCTTGAATTTACCTATTTTCAAGGTAGGCGACCTTACCTTATACAAAAGACTCACACTAGTGATTGAGCAAGCTATCATTAAAAAAGTATTTTACCCGGTGTTTCCACCCAATCAGCATGCTTCGCAAGTGTTGGATTGGTTAAAAAGTCACTAGCTTTGGAAAATCTGTCTGGTATCAAAGCGTTCAGCAAACCCTTAATTGCAAATCTGCAAAAGCTGGGTATCCCTAATATTCAAGGCTTGCTACTGCATTTGCCGTTACGTTATATCGATGAAACGCGTATTACTTCAATACGCGATTTGCGGCAGGGTGATGAAGTGCAATGCGAAGGCGAAATTGTCCATGTCGAGGTTAGCTACAAGCCACGTAAAGCCTTAATTGCAAGGCTACAGGATGCAAGCGGTCAGCTGACTTTACGCTTTTTGCATTTTTATCCCAGCCAAATCGCGCAGCTTACAGTAGGCAAGCATTTGCGCGTGTACGGCGAAGTCCGTCACGGATTTTTTGGTTATGAGATGGTGCACCCGCAATGCAAAAGCGTGGGTGAAAGTACCCAAGTTGCAGAAACTTTAACGCCTATTTATCCCACCACCGCAGGTCTCACGCAGCCCAATATTCGCAAGGCAAT
>JAKFEP010000046.1:0-33042 GCA_036675645.1 Methylotenera sp.
GGTGCCAACACAGTGCCAGCCGTCTACAGCAGGGCTTAGGTGGTGATCGCTGCAAATAATTGCTTTAATTTTTTCGCTTTCAACGGTAGATTTAAACCAGTTAAGCTGGCCTCGCACTGGGGTAATGGTGGCACTGGAGCACTGATGAAATTGCTTGATGTCGTTGGCATTGCAAATGACTACTATCTCAGCTTCGCATATATCAACATTCAATGCCTGTTGGTTAGCCGCTGTAACGCGCCAAAGCTCATCCTGTTTTTGAATGCTTAACGCTCCGATTGAAGTGGCAACTGAAATCAACGGGCTACTGCAAAGCGCTCCACATAAGGCTTGTGGCTTAACCCAACCCGCCTGTGGTAAATATAATCCACTTGTTTTTAAGGGGACACCTGCGATTTTGCTTGCTTCTTCGGCATTTAAAATTTGAAATTTCAAAAACTCAGTTTCTGATACTTGAGATAAAGCGGTTTGTTTAGCTTGCTCACGTGCATTAAACGCTAGCTGAATTTGCCCACATGCATTAAACATTTCAGTGGATTTTGGCAGTTTTTTTAATAAGTCCAAAGTAAAGGTAAAGCCTTGCAAAGCCAATATATTGACGGGCGTTGGCTTAATGTTAAGTTTTGGGTAAAGCATCGCCAGTGGATTGCCAGAGGCCTCCTGTGCCAGCTTGGCATGCCGTTCAATCAGAGTGACGGCAATACCGCGTTGAGATAAAGCAAAGGCAGTGCTGCAACCTGCTATGCCGCCACCAATCACAATTGCGCTAGCCATTAGTCTTTGCCCGTAAATATGCCACTTAACATTTCACGCTTTTTGCCAAAGCCTTTATGCTTGCTGACTTTAAAACCTACACTCTGCAAGCCGCGTTTAACGCGGCCTGCGCTGGTAAAAGTGGCGAAGGTGGTGCCTGTTTTTGAGAGTCGCGCCATTTGCGTAAACATTTCGCTAGACCACATGTCCGCATTTTTTGCTGGGGCAAAGCCATCCAGCAACCAGGCATCGGTGCTTAACGATAACTGCGGCAACGCTAGCGCAATGTCATTGATTTGCAAATCAAGCTGGATGCGACCAGCGGCGACACTAAATACATTCGCACCAGCTTTAAGGGTTGAATATTGCGTAATAAGTGCTTGCGAAACATCTGAAAATTGCGGCCACAGCGCCTGCGCGCGAGTGATATCTGCGAGCGATAGCGGAGTTTTCTCGATACCAATGTAGTGCAAAACGGCGCTTTTAGGTGCTAGTTGTAACCAAAGCGCACTAACTGCTAAAAAATTTAGCCCTGTCCCAAAACCTGTTTCAATAACGGTGAAGTTGCTTACATTGGCGTCAGAAAAGCGTTGTTGTAACTGGTTGTGCGTAATAAACACATGCTCTGTTTCTGCTAAGCCGTCATCTGTATTGAAATAAACATCATTGAACTCAAGTGAATAGGGTAGGCCGATACTATTTTTGGCCCCCTTATTTTCACGCCATTCAATATTTGCAAATTGCATAGGGCGTAATTATAAGCGTGTCATTATGCAAACTGCGCTAAATTAATGCAGGGACGTTATATCAATACGGGCTTATATTAACGCAGCCCTGCGATTTTGCGGTTTGGCCAATAATAGATGCACATCACCCAGTGCGCGCTCGGCAAAGCCGCCTTCGCAATAACATAAATAGAATTCCCACATGCGGATAAACTCTTCCGAATAGCCCAATTGGCGTACTGGTGTGATGTTGGCGAAGAAATTTTCACGCCATTTGCGCAACGTGGTGGCGTAATGCGCGCCGATATCTTCACAATCAAACAGGCGCATATCGGTGCTTTTGGTGATGCTATGCAGCATAGCGGTGTTGCTGGGAATATTGGAGCCAGGAAAAATATAACGTTGGATAAAATCGACGCTATTCTTTGCCGCCTCAAAGCGTTGGTCGGCAATGGTGATGGCTTGAATTAGCGCTAAACCTTCTGGCTTAAGTAAACTGCTCACTTTAGCAAAATACACATCATAGAATTGATGTCCAACTGCTTCTATCATTTCAATTGAAACTAATTTATCAAATTGTCCTTGTAAGTCTCTGTAATCATTTAATAAAAGTGTTATTTTATTTTCTAGGTTTTCTGCTCTGACTCTTTGTTTGGCCTCATCATATTGTTGTTTTGAGATAGTCGTTGTCGTGACATGACAGCCATAATTTTTTGCCGCATAAATAGCAAACCCGCCCCAACCAGTGCCAATTTCTAGCAGGTGGTCGCTAGGTTTTAAGTCTAATTTATTGCAGATGACTTGTAGTTTCTTAAGCGATGCTGCTTCTAAGCTGCAGTCTGCAAGTGTAAAAATCGCTGCAGAGTACATCATGGTTGGGTCTAGCCACAGTTTAAAAAAATCGTTGCCTAAATCATAGTGTGCGGCAATATTCTTGCGGCTACCATCTTGCGTGTTGCGATTTAAGTAATGCAGCATTTTTAAAATAGGCTTGGATAGCCATTCATAACCGCCTTCTAGTGTATCCATTATGCTTTGGTTTACTGCAAACAGGCGAATCACATTGGTAAGATTGTCTGCCTGCCAATAACCCAGCATATACGCCTCACCCGCGCCGATGCTGCCGCCAAAAGCAACATCACCGTAAAAATGTGCGTCATTAACAGTGATAGTTGCGCTTAAGTCACTTGTGCTGCCAAACTGATAGCGTTCATCAGCGTCTATTAGCGTTAAATGACCATGTGTGAGATGGGCCAATTTTTTAAGCACTTGCGTTTTTGCAAAGGTTTGCAGCCAAGCAGCACGTTTTTTTAATTTAAGTGGAGCAGATAGGGTTTCCATAGTATTTATTTGTCGTAATTTTATGTGTTTAGTCTTTGTTAATAGTAAGAGGGTGTGAATAAATAGGCACACGCTTTAGCCAGAGTAGTAACGCGTTCCAGTAAATACCAATGACAACTTTAACAGTCATGAGTGGATATTGAATCAGCAATAAATTCAATGCATTAGCGGTAATTTCTTGTGCTTGCAAACTTAAAGTCGCATTAAAAACCTCTTGATCATGCTGAAAATTTCTCATGTGCACAAAGAGTTGTTTCTCATGCAGCTTAAAAGCCCAGTCATAATCAATTTCCATCGGCATAAAAGGCGAAACATGGAATTTCTTATCCAGTTTAAATGTAGTAATTACACCATTTTTAGTGTTTTTAGCTTGTTTTTCTGCCTTAAAATCATGTACATAAGCATAATCCTCACCCCATGGTGTATTCGTGATGTGAGTGACGATCGCTTGTAGGGTGGTGTTATCAGATTCAAAACAATAGTAAAAAGACACTGGGTTGAAGCAATGCCCAAAATAGCGCATATTGGTCAACAAACGCACTGCACCTTGCACAGGTTTGCCAGTGGCACTTAAAACCAAATCGCTGATTTCACTTTTTAGATTTTTAGTCGGGTCACCAAAATAATCGGCACGCTTAAAATAAGCAATATTTGGTTTAAGATAGCTCCATAGTTTATTGTTTTTAAATAATAAATTAACCTCATCTAAATCCAGATACATCATAAAAGTACGGTAAAGAAAGCCATGCACTTTAGGGCTATAGCGCTGGTGTGAAACCCAACCTGTGTAAATTTTGCTATACATTGGACGCAAACTTTTCAAAATGTTGCAAAGCAGCTAGCGCACTTTTTACGCCGTCCTCATGAAAACCATTTAGCCAATAAGCACCAGCGTAGGCAGTGCGGTTTTGTCCACTAATCTCGGCATGCCTAGCTTGTGCTGCCGCACCGGCGATGGTGTAGACAGGGTGAGTGTAGCTTAGGCGTTTGATTATTTTGGCTGGATTGATGTTATCAGTATGGTTGAGGGTAACCAGAATAGGTTGCGGGCAATCAATATTCTGCAAAATATTCATATTGTAGGTAACCAAAACTTTATTATTTGGAACCTTATTGCTGGCTATTTTGGGTAAATGATAGTTCCATGCCGCCCATGCAAGTTTGCGTTTAGGCATTAAATTGATATCAGTATGCAGATATACGCTGTTTTGTTGGTATGGAATTGCGCTTAACACCTCTTGCTCTGCTTTCGTTGCATCTGTCAGCATGCGCAAAGCTTCATCACTGTGACAGGCAAAAAACACATAATCAAATAGTGCTATATCGCCATTCTGCAGAGTAATTTCCACATCATCGGCGTTGCGTTTAACGTTTTTTGCTGGTGTATTGAGCTTTATAGATTGCTTGAAAGGCGCAGTGATTGCTTCAACATACCTAGCTGACCCTCCAGTAACGGTGCGCCATTGCGGTCGATTATTGACACTTAACATGCCATGATGATGAAAAAATCGCACAAAAAATCGCGCTGGAAACTGCAGCATTTGCGCGGCATCGGTAGACCAGATTGCGGCGCCCATTGGGATGATATATTGGTTGATAAAGCGCTGACCATAGTTGTTTTGTTTGAGGTAATCGCCCATGGCAATTTCGTTACCATTTTCCAGCAAGCTGAGTGATTCTCGGTTAAAGCGCAAAATGTCACGAATCATCCGGTAAAAGCTGGGTTTAAATAAGTTGCTGCGTTGTGCAAATAGGCTGTTAAGAGTGGTGCCGTTATATTCTAAGCCAGTGGTTTCGCAACGCACGCTAAAGCTCATATTGCTGGGCTGCCAAGCCACTTGATGCGCTTCTAACAATTGAATAAATTCTGGGTAGGTGCGGTCGTTAAACACGATAAAACCCGTATCCACAGTGTATTTTTGATTGTCGATTTCAATGTCATGTGTATGCGTGTGGCCACCAATATGGCTATTAGCCTCATAAACCGTGATGTCGTGAGTGTTGTATAAATGGTGGGCGAGGGTGTTGCCAGCAATGCCAGAGCCAATAATTGCAATCTTCATGGTTAATTGCTTTGCTTGATGTGCGCATTTTTAATAGCAACTGGGACGGTTTTTAAATCCCAAATAATGCCAAGAGCCGCCAATATGCGTAATCCGTAGTAGGTGAAGTCAATTTCCCACCAGTAAAACCCTTGCTTGGCTGAACCTGGAAAATGATGGTGATTGTTATGCCAGCCTTCACCTAGTGTAATCAGCGCAATTAACGCGTTGTTGCGACTTTGGTCGCGCGTGGCGTAGCGTCGTTTGCCCCATACATGCGCTAGCGAATTCACACAAAATGTACCGTGGTAAAGCAATACAGTAGATAGAATAAATCCCCACACAAATAATTGCAGGCCATTGGTTTGCAATGCAGGCATAGCAACATTTAATACTTCGCCAAACGCATAGATACTGACACCCAAGGCGATGGGGATGATGATATCGAAACGATCTAAGAAACGCAGTTCGGGGAAGTGTGCCAACTCTTTAACGCGTTCAATTTGGGTAGAAAAATTGGCACGTGATAAAAACCAGCCGATGTGGCTCCATAAGAAACCATGCTGATGCGGTGAATGCGCATCAATCTGCTCGTCTGAGTGCGCATGGTGATTACGATGATGCGATGCCCACCACAATGGGCCTCTTTGTACTGCAGTAGCGCCTAATATGGCAAAAATGAATTGACCAGTGCGACTGGTTTTAAAGGTTTTGTGCGCAAAATAGCGGTGATAAAACGCAGTAATGGCAAACATGCGGATGACATATAGCAGCAATGCAAACGCTAAGGCAAACCAGCTAAATCCGACAAAAAAAATGCTAAAACAGGCCAAATGCAAACACACAAAGGGGATAAGGCGAGGCCAATCAATTTGATTGTCAGTTAAAGTGGTACTCTCAGCATAGCGAGTGTTATCCAGCCAACCTAGTATGGAAACGCGCAAAGAATTTAAACGGTTAATCATCATCTTTCTTTCTATTTGTTTCGCTCACTCAATGCTTGTTGCGGTGCTTTAATCAACTTGGTCATGTCATAACCCCAGCCTTTAATCAACGTCGTGAGCTTTTCATATTCAATGTCACTGATTTGCGGGGTGCGCGCCATTAGCCACACATAGTCGCGCGCGTTGCGCGCGATAATGGTGGTTTGGTAAGTCGAATCTAGATAAACAATTCGGTATTCCGCCTTGATAGGCCAAATAAATTGCATACCCCAAAGTGCGTTGCCTGTATCAGGTCGCACAAAGCCTTTTGGCTCATATTTTTTGGCTTTGCCATCAAAACTGCCCTTATTAAAGGTAAAGGTGGTGGCAATGGTGCCGTCATCATTCAGTTTGTAATTTTCAATTGGGTTGTGGGCGTCAGTTTCAATCGCGGTAGGAATTACCGCAATCACATACCAATCACCCATAAATTTAACTAAATCAACTTGGCTTACCAGTGGGATTTCATTCATTTTTTGACTCGCACATCCAGTTGTTAAAATTAGGCAGACTAGGCAAATAGCTAATTGGTTAAAGGTTTTAAACATGTTGATCTCATTTCAGCCTGTAAATAATGTTGTAGCCTTCGGGGGTTACTGATTTAAGCGCAACCCAGTCATTATCTTGGTTGTACCACAGCTCAATATTCAGCTTCTTAACGCCCTTTAAGGCGCCTGTAATCTTGTAATGCGTGGTATCGGTTAGCTTGCCTTTTACCTCGGTTTTAGCGTCCCCAAGCTTAGTGATAGTTGTGTCTAAATACTCTGCATTTTGTGGGTTAAGCAGTTTGCTTTCTTGTAATATTTTTGGGTTCCAATAGGCAAATGTCATGACACAAGCGGGCAGGGTTTGTTCTTGGTTACCATTTTTAATGTTAAATGCGCCGCCATCCAATTTACCGTTTACTTTGGTCACGATTTTATTTTCAATCGTGTCGGCTTCTAGCGCGCTTAAGCAGTCTCCAGCCCATCGTTCTTTAGCGGTATGTTCGTATTTATATGCATTGATAAACAACACCTTTACATTGAAATTGGCTTTAGAGGTTAGCGTATTTTCATTAAGGCTAAACGTATGCGTACCGATTTTGTTTTTATCCAAATACACATCAAAAGCCCACTCTTTTGCGTGCAACGATGGAGTTGCTAGCAGGAAACAAGCAAACAAAATTATTGTTTTCATTTTTTGAATTCACTTTTTGAAGGGGGTTTTGTATGACCGGGGAAAAACGCGTTGGTACTGCGTATATATTCAGCATAAGCAGGGCGGCGTTCTACGATGGTGCTTTCTAACAGGCTAACGCCAGACACTTTTAGTAGTAATAACGTCATTAAAACTGGCGAAATAATCGCCCACCATGCGCCACCCGCCAAAGCGAATAAGTAAAATGCCCACCATACACAACATTCGCCGAAGTAATTGGGGTGGCGGCTATAGCGCCATACTCCGGTATTCAATACCTTGCCTTTGTTGCTAGGATTCGCTTTAAAGCGGCTTAGTTGCCAATCGGCTAAAGTTTCCCAAACTAAACCGAATAAGAAGAAAGCAAAGCCTAAGTAATCCAGCCAATCGAGGGGTGAAGTGGCGGCAATTGCAGCATGCAAAGAAACAGAAATCACCCATGCCAATAGTGCCTGCAAACCAAACACGATATAAAGGCTTTTAAACCAAAAGTGCGGTTGATTGTTTTTGCGGATTTCGACATAACGTGAGTCTTCATGCGGACCCCAATTGCGCCATGTTAAGTAAATACATAGTCGTAGTGCCCAAACGCTCACGCAAGCTAATACCAACATCAGCCTAGGCGGTGCAGCCTCAACGAACAACACAAAAGGGGCGGTGGTAAACGCAGCAATCACAAAAAATAAGCTCCACATGCTGTCCACATGCGTGACATTCTTGCGCGCCAGACTCAGCAACCAACCGGCAAAGGCAAAAATTGCAATGGTTGCTAGACTATAAAAATAAATGGGCCAGCTCAGCATTTAGACTTTAAACCCATCAAATTTTTCAGATAACACTAGCAATAATGGCGTGAGCATTGCCCAGCCAACAGCAAGCGCAATATAACTGGCTGGTAAGCTATTAAGTGATACTGCGCCGAGTTTTTCAGCACCCATATAAGCCAGCGGCCCGCCAATAGCGCCAAACAGGATTGCTACCAGCCACTTATTCCTCATCCAGCGCAGACTTACATTTAATACGGTAACAAAGACTGCCCACAAAGCCAGTATCCATGCAGGTACTAAACTGGTTAGCCAACCATGTGCTTGGTAGCTGATTAAGCCGCTACTTAACATGAGCTGATCGTAAATACCGCCTATAAGTAATGCTAGTGCTAACAAGATCAGTTCTGGTTTAGCTTGTTTGGATTGCGATAGATGCCAAACCACAATGGCAGTAACCACGATGACACCCAGCCAAGGGGACTGCTTGGCCGCGCCAATGACGCAGGCAAACCAGCCAATTTGAAACAGGATAAAGTTAGTGATAAGTTGAGATTTAGGCATATTGTTTTTAGTTAGCGCTTCTCGAAAAGATAATGTGTAACCCACCATTCTTGGCCATTGTTATACCCAAACAATTCGGCGCACGCCATATAAAACATACGCCAGCGGTTTCGCCACATTTCTACATCATTTTCACCATAAGTCGTTGCCAAAATAGGGGTAATGGCTTTGGCGTTTTTATCCATGTTTTCTAGCCAGGCATTGGCGGTTTTTTCATAATGTGTACCATCCCAGCGCCAGCGTTGGATTAGTTTTAAATCATCCTGAAAATGTAATGGCAAATCGTCACTCGGCATCATGCCACCACTGAAAAAGAATTGGCTCATCCAGTCATCATCGGCCTTTACATCAAAAGCATAAGGCGTGTTGCGATGCACAAAAATATGCTTGAAGAACTTACCTTTCGGTTTTAACCAGCTTGCGACTTTTCCGTAAAGCACTTGGTAGTTGCGCATATGTTCAAACATTTCAACAGACACAATGCGGTCATAGGTAGAAGGTGCTTCAAATGTATTCATATCCGCCGTGATGATGTTCAAGTTAGTGATACCACGCGACTTGGCGGTATTCATAATATATTTGCGCTGCGAATTAGAGTTTGAAACACCAGTAATGGTAGATTTCGGATATTGTTCTGCCATCCATAAAGATAATGAACCCCAACCGCAACCCAGCTCTAAAACCGCTTGGCCATCTTGTAAATCGGCATTGTCGCTAGTTTGGATTAATGCCAATCTTTCTGCTTCATCCAATGTATGTGTGTCTGGCATCCAAAAACAACTGCTGTATTTACGATGTTTGCCCAAACAGTAATGAAAAAAGGCCTGTGGCACTTCATAATGCTGCGCATTAGCAAGTTCTGGTACAAGCGCTATTGGAGAATCGTTCATGCCAGCCACAAACTCACTAAGTCGAGCCATGCCTATTTCACAGTTATCTGCTGAAATTTCTTTTAGTCGTTGTTTGACTAACTGTCTAATGCCTTGGCGAACGATAGAGTCTGGCAAGTTACCCGACTCTGCTAATTTAATGGCTAAACCCATTGAATCTACTTTCTAAAATATAAGTTAAGCTTCCTAAGTTTTAGCTCATTTGCTAAGTGGTAGCTAACTTACCTTGATAAACCACTGCGCCAGTTGGGTCGCCATAGGGTGCGCCACCAACCGGTTCCAACGTCACTGCTAAAGTACCTGAAAGCATTAATGGCGCGATGTCTGCCGGCACTTTGAATTTAATTAACCCTTTTTGTGGCAATAAAGCCAGAGAAATCGGTTTGGACTTGTCAGCTGGCAATAGCCACAGCTCAAATGCGTTATTAGGCTTGGCTTCCAGGCTGTCTAATGAAATCGCTTTCATTTCCATTTCATTCGCAGAATTTTGGCTACCACTTATTAACCAGCCAGCTTCAGACTTTTCAGACGACAATAGCGCAATTGCCGCAGGCGTGACCTCATCAGCAGGCTTGGGAGATTGCAATACCAAAATAGTTGCCAGAGAAGCTGCCAGAGCGGTTGATAGAAAAGCAAAGCTTTTCCACCAAGCATTTGATTGTGCTGCATTTTTATTAAATAGACGTGCTTCAATATTCTCCCACACTTTTTTTGGCGGTTGAATAGCTGGTACTGTGTCTGCCAGTAAATGAATATGTGATTCCCACCAATTGAACGTTTGCGACCAATCAGCTCGTTGTTTCAGCAATTGCTCAAAACGGTTACGTGCTGTGCCTTTTAACGTGCCCAATATGTAGTCAATTGAAAGCAAGTCGGCTAATAATTTGTTGTCATATCTCATGCTGATACTCCTTGCAAACAGCTTTTGAGAGACTGCAAACCGCGTCTAATCCATGTTTTAACGGTGCCTAAAGGCTGTGCTAAGTGCGTAGCCAATTGTTCATGAGCCATGCCATGAAAATAACTTAAAGCGATGGCTTGGCGCTGTAAAGGGGCAAGGGTGCCCATGCAATTCAACAGTGCTTTTGATTCACTTAGCTCGGTCGCTTTTTCTAGCGGGCCTAAGTCATTCGATGCCCAATCGTCCATACTTTCTTCGTCTGATAATTGAAATTCTTTAGGCATTGTGCGCAGTAAATCAAAGCATTTGTTGCGCACAATTGTAGTCATCCATGTCATCACCGCCGCTTTTTCTGGACGATAGTTTTGTGCGTGGTGCCAAATATTGATAAAAGAATCCTGCAAAGCCTCTTCTGCCAAATCACGTCGATTTAATATGCGCAGTGACAATCCAAGCAGCTTGGCCGATGTTGCTTCATACAGCGCCTGAAAAGCAGCACGATCGCCTTGTCCACTGAGAGCAATGAGGTGATACAGTTCTTCTGATGATTTTTTTTTGCTCATGATATTTTTTAATCCATTCAATAAAATTTTTTTATACTTCTGGAAATTCATCCTAATATTTGCAATGGGTTAACTGTTGCGCCTATGCATATACGTATTTACAGTAAATTTAGATTCAGCCATTAACAATTTAGTTAAACTTATGTTTATGAAAACAACTTAATGTATACTAACCGGTATACAAATTATTAGATATGACCATGAATATATTTCTTAATCCAATCTGCTTATTTTTGCTGGCAGTATTACAGGCTTGCACAGTAAACAAAACGGTTCACCAAGCTAGCAATCAAGATTGGTCTAGCTTTGGTCGTGATTACAGTAATCAACGTTTTTCACCAGCTAAGCAAATCAATACACAAAACGTTAAAGACTTGGCACTGGCTTGGCAGTATAAAAGCGGCGTATCTGCTAGTTTTCAAACCACACCCATTGTGCAAAATGGAATCATGTATTTGTCCTTACCTTTTAACCATGTCGTTGCACTCAATGCCCAAACAGGTAAAGAAATATGGCGTTACGAGCATGACAGACGTAAAGACTGGAAAATGTGCTGTGGCCCAGCAAATAGGGGAGTGGCAGTTGCAAATGGTAAAGTGTTCATTGGTACAGTAGATGCACGTTTAATCGCCCTTAACGCAACGACAGGTGCAAAAGAGTGGGATATAGACGTGGTAGAAGGTGCGATTACCACTGAAGGTCAAGATTCGCTGAATAAAGACGACCCCAACAGTGCGCGCAAGGTTACAGGTGGCACGGGAATCGGCGTCGCCATGGCGCCAGTAGTTTATAAAGACAAAGTCATCGTCGGCATTACTGGTGTAGGTTACGGTTTGCATATTGATAACCCGACAGCAGACGCACCGCTTGGCGCAGTTATTGGCGTGGCAGGGCGTTTTGGCCGGCCAGGTTTCTTGGCCGCTTATGATGTGAATGACGGCAAACGTATCTGGCAGTTTGATACAATTCCAGATAAAGGTTGGGAAGGCAATTTCACCGAATCCACTGAAGATGGTGTGCAATTTAATCGTGACGTGGCACAGGAAAAAGCTGAATTGGCTAAATACCCTGATTCAGCACGCTTTGGCGGCGGTTCGGCTTGGAGCACGCCAGCGATTGATCCCGGAACAGATACGCTTTATTTTGGTACAGGCAATCCTAGCCCGCAAATGAACGATATTTCGCGACCTGGGGACAATTTATATACGGTTTCACTGGTTGCGCTAGACGTGAATACTGGCATGCGTAAATGGCATTACCAGCAAGTGCCGCATGATTTATGGGGTTATGATTTAGCAAGCCCGCCTGTGCTTTTTAACTACCTTTTAAACGGCAAAAACATTGCTGCTGTCGGGCAAGCCAGTAAAACAGGTTGGTTTTATATTCATGACCGCGCAACTGGTAAATTGCTTAAAAAATCGGACGCATTTGTGCCACAGCAAAATATGTTTAAAAAAGCCACGTTTGAAGGCACCACTGTTTATCCAGGTATTTTAGGGGGCTCAAATTGGTCGCCGGTGAGTGTGGATGAGCAAGACCAACGTGTATTCATTGCAGGCATCCATGCGCCGATTAAATATACGCTGCACGAAACACCTGCTAGCAATGGCAAACCTGCTATTCGCTATGCCGCGAGTGAGCCTACGCAAGACCCGCGCTGGGGCTTGTTATCTAGTATTGATTTAGCCAGTGGCAAAATTGTTTGGCAAAGCAAAACTGCGCAACCGCTCATTGGAGGCGTTCTGGCCACTGCAGGCGGCTTAGTATTTATGGGTGAAGGTGAAGGCAACTTTAACGCCTACAACAGCCAAACTGGCGAGCTTCTATGGCAGGCCAAGTCTGAGTTTGGTGTGAATGCACCACCGATTACTTACAGCATAGATGGTACACAATATATTGCTGTGGCAAGCGGTGGCAACTCAATTTTTGGTTACAAACAGGGCGATGCAGTGTTGGTATACGCATTGCCAAAATAATTTGGTCTATTCTTCTTAAAAGCGTTTGATTAATCAACGCTTTTTGTCTATAATCGCGACTCTTTCAAACCTTGCCACACCATTCTAGTTAAACTAGTTGCATAGTGGGTGGCTTTAACCACAAGGAGAAAATATGCGTCATTACGAAGTAGTATTTATCGTCCATCCGGACCAAAGCGAGCAAGTGCCTGCCATGATTGAGCGCTATCGCGCGCAAATTGCAGCCAGCGGCGGCACCATGCACCGCTTAGAAGATTGGGGTCGTCGTCAATTGGCTTACCCAATTCAAAAAATCCACAAAGCACATTATGTGTTAATGAACATTGAGTGCAGCCTAGAAGCACTGGCTGAGCTTGAGCATGGCTTTAAATTTAACGATGCGGTGATTCGCCACTTAACCATGGGCACAAAGACTGCGGTAACTGCAGCCAGCCCAATGATGAAAGAAGAAAAATCACGGAACGTGATTAATCGTGACGAAGCGCCAGCTAAGCCAGCAGTTGCTGCTGAGGCCGCGGCAGTCTAGTTTGGTTAGTTATAGCGTTGAATAGTTTAACGCTGAGTGGTGTGGTGGTTGGCTTAGAAGCCATACGCTACACACCAGCAGGCATACCGTTGTTAAGTTTTGTGTTGCAACATACCTCGGAACTAACTGAGGCAGGCTTAAAAAGAAAAGTGGAATGTGAAGTGAATGCTGTTGTTATTGGTGACATCGCAAAAAGTAGCATTCAGATTGGCGATAACATTAAAGCCAAAGGTTTTTTAGCTAAGCGCAGCGCAAAAAGTACGCAATTGGTATTTCATATAGATAAGTTAGAAAAAATTTAGGAGTTACACCATGGCAAGAGAAATGTATAAACGCCGCCGTTACTGTCGTTTTAGTGCAGAAGGCATTAAAGAAGTGGATTACAAAGATGTCGATTTGCTTAAAGATTTCATCTCTGAAAACTTTAAAATTATTCCAGCCCGTATGACTGGTACAAAAGCCAGATATCAACGTCAACTGACAACCGCGGTAAAACGTGCGCGCTTTTTGGCATTGCTCCCATACACAGACAAACACCCAGGTTAAGAGAGGCTAGGAAAATATTATGCAAGTAATTTTATTAGAAAAAGTCGCAAACCTAGGTACGTTGGGCGATATCGTTAAAGTTAAAGATGGTTTTGGCCGCAACTTTTTAATTCCACAAGGTAAAGCAAAACGCGCAACAGAGTCCAACAAGGCTGAGTTTGCAGCGCGTCGTGCAGAACTTGAAAAACAACAAGCTGACATTTTGGCCGCTTCAACCGCACGTGGTGCTAAATTGGCTGGCTATGTGTTAACAGTGGCGCAAAAAGCGGGTGTAGATGGCCGTTTGTTTGGCTCTGTGACTAATGGCGATATTGCTGAAGGCCTGAAAGCTGCTGGTTTTGAAGTGGTTAAAGCTGAAGTGCGTATGCCTACTGGCCCATTGAAAATGATTGGTGACCATGCAGTTACTGTGGCATTGCATCACGATGTAGTGGTAGATATTACCGTGACAGTGGTTGGCGAAGCTGCTTAGTTTTTCGCTTTAGAAATAATTAAAAAAGGCTACTTCGGTAGCCTTTTTTATTGGGTATAATTGCCAGATGGCAGATGATCAATTAGACGCACTCAAACTTCCCCCACATTCCATCGAAGCCGAGCAATCGGTGATTGGCGGATTGTTGCTAGAGAACGAAGCGCTAGACAAAATTGCCGATATTTTAAGCGCACAAGATTTTTATCAGCACGATCACAAAACCATATTCCAACACATCGGCAAGCTGATTGAGCATAACCGCCCGGCAGATATTGTGACAGTGGCGGAATCGCTGGAAAGCACCGCTGAGCTTAGTCAAGTTGGTGGCATCGCCTATCTAGGTGCGTTAGCACAGAATACGCCTACCGCTGCAAATATTCGCCGTTATGCCGAGATTGTGCGTGAGCGCGCCATCATGCGTAAGCTGGTCGTTGTGGGCTCTGGCATTGCCGATAGCGCCTACAACCCGAATGGGCGTGATGCGCAGCAACTATTAGATGAAGCTGAAGCCAAAATTTTCCAAATTGCTGAAGGCGGACAGCGCAGCAGCCAAGGTTTCCAGGACATTAAAGAACTGTTGCCGCAAGTGGCCGAACGCATCGATATGCTATTTTCGCGCGATAATCCAAGTGATGTGACGGGTATTCCAACTGGCTTTAGCGATTTAGACAGCATGACTTCTGGCTTTCAAGGCGGTGACTTAATTATCGTGGCAGGGCGACCGTCGATGGGTAAAACGGCGTTCTCACTGAACGTGGCGGAAAATGTGGCGTTGGATACAGGCTTACCCGTAGCGGTATTCTCCATGGAAATGGCATCAACGCAGCTTGCTATGCGGATGATAGGCTCGGTTGGCCGGTTAGATCAACACCGCATGCGCACAGGGCGTTTAGAAGATGAAGATTGGGAAAAGCTGACTACAGCTTTAGGCCGCCTAAACGAAGCACCGATTTTTATTGACGAAGGTGCAGGTTTGAGCAGCTTTGATGTGCGTGCCAGAGCGCGCCGTCTTCATCGCCAAACGGGGAAATTGGGTTTAATCGTAGTAGATTACTTGCAGCTGATGTCAGCGCCAGCAGGCAAACAGGGTGAGAATCGTGCGACGGAGATTTCTGAAATTTCACGTTCATTAAAAGCATTGGCCAAAGAGCTTGATTGCCCTGTAGTGGCGCTTTCGCAACTGAATCGTTCTGTAGAGCAACGCCCCGATAAACGGCCTGTGATGAGTGATTTGCGCGAATCTGGGGCGATTGAGCAAGATGCAGATTTAATTTTATTTATCTACCGTGATGAAGTATATAACCCTGATAGCGCCGACAAGGGTACTGCAGAAATTATTATTGGTAAACAGCGGAACGGCCCGATTGGTCGCGTACGTTTAACGTTTATTGGCGAAAACACACGTTTTGAAAACTTTGCCAATACTGGCTACATGCCAGATAACTATTAATAATTAATATACGTGGCAAAAACAAAAACTATCTACAGTTGTACTGAATGCGGAGCCAGCGAACCAAAATGGCAGGGCCAGTGCCCGGCTTGCATGGCCTGGAACACACTGGTGGAAAGTATCGAAGAATCTGGTACCTCAACCAACCGTTACGCCAATAAGTTCGAAGGTTTAACAGCCTCTAGCCAATTACAAAAATTAAGCAGCATAAAAGCCGCTGATATTGAAAGAACACCCACAGGTATTAGCGAATTTGATCGTGTGCTTGGCGGTGGCTTGGTTGAAGGAGGTGTAGTGCTGATTGGTGGCGACCCTGGTATTGGCAAATCGACGCTACTTTTACAAGTGTTATGTCATTTAGGCAAGTCTGCACAAGCTATTTATGTGAGCGGGGAAGAGTCACCACAGCAAATTGCCATGCGTGCAAAGCGCTTGGGCTTGGATGCCAGCCAAGTTGAGTTATTGGCGGAAATTAACCTTGAGAAAATTCTCGCCACGCTACAAACACATAAACCGAATATTGCAGTGATTGATTCGATTCAAACCGTCTACTCCGAAGCATTGCAATCTGCACCCGGCTCTGTCGCGCAAGTGCGTGAATGTTCTGCCCAATTGACACGATTGGCCAAGCAACTTGGCATTACGGTGATTTTGGTCGGGCATGTGACTAAAGAGGGATCGCTAGCAGGGCCAAGGGTTTTAGAGCATATCGTCGACACGGTTTTATATTTTGAAGGAGACCAGAATTCCAGTTTCCGCCTCATCCGCGCTTTTAAAAACCGCTTCGGCGCAGTCAACGAGTTAGGTGTGTTCGCCATGACCGAACATGGGCTACGCGAAGTATCTAATCCATCCGCCTTATTCTTGTCGCATCACGAAGACCAAGTCGCAGGTAGCTGCATCACCGTCACAATGGAAGGCACGCGCCCGCTATTAATCGAAATTCAGGCGCTGGTGGATGAAAGCCATGCTCCCAGCCCAAAACGCTTGGCAACGGGGCTTGAACAAAACCGTTTGGCCATGTTGTTAGCGGTGCTAAATCGCCATGCGGGTATCCCATGTTTTGATCAAGATGTGTTTATTAATGCCGTTGGCGGTGTAAAAATCGCGGAGCCCGCAGTCGATTTAGCAGTGATACTCTCGATAGTATCTTCCTTAAAAAACAAACCATTAGAGCATAAACTTATTGTGTTTGGTGAAGTTGGATTGGCAGGAGAAGTGCGCCCAGTACCAGGCGGGCAAGTCCGGTTAAAGGAAGCCGCAAAGCTGGGTTTCACCAAAGCCATTGTGCCAAAAGCAAACGCACCCAAAGGAAAGTTACAAGGTATTGAAATAATTGCTGTAGAACGCTTAGATCAGGCACTTAGGCAAATATAATCATCCAACTAAGCCGTTTGGACTATTGTTTAACCGGTAAGATTAAGATATATTTCTTGCAGAAGAATATTAGCTTTTAGTAAAGGTGTCACATGTTTCAAAAAGCAACACTTCCTATTTCTATGGATGACGGCGTTTATTTAAACGCGAATGATGCAAAGCAATTTGGTGAGAATTTAAGTGGCGATTACTGCTTTGCCGAACCATTTCCGCATATCGTGATTGATAATTTTTTACCTGAAGCTTTAATTGATAAAATACTCAGCAATTTCCCTCATGAAAAGTTAGAGAGTGACGTGGTATTTAATGGCGGTTATGCAGGCTTATACAAAAGACAGATAATGCCTGCCGACTGCAATGGTTTCATTCGTGAGGTGTTTGGGTTTTTTAACTCCTATGCAGTCGTAGAGTTTCTACAATCGCTGACCACTATTCAATCCCTCATTCCTGATCCTTACTTTACCGGTGGTGGTTTTCATGAAACCTCAACGGGAGGTAAGTTAGGTATCCATGCTGACTTTAGGATCAATGAGACATTACATCTAAATCGTCGACTTAATGTGATTATTTATCTTAACAAGGACTGGAAAGATGAATATGGAGGCCACCTAGAGCTTTGGGATAGAAAAATGCAGGGTAAAGTGCATACCATCGCCCCTGTGTACAATCGATGCGTCATCTTTAATACGGATGCTGATAGCTTTCACGGACATCCAGACCCGCTGACCTGCCCTGAGAATGTTAAAAGAAGGTCGCTAGCACTCTATTACTACACGGCGTCTACGCGCGTGTACGAAGACACTGCATCACACTCCACCATGTATAAAGCCCGTACCAGCGATGATGCGGCAACTAAAAGGGAAGTGCGCGCACTGGTGTTTGATAACTATTTAAAAGACTTAGCGCCGCCTGTTTTGTATAGAGCGTATAGCAAAGTCAGGGACAAAATCAGAAGGGAAAAAAATAAGCTGGGATATTAACACAAGCTTATTTACACTAACTACCTTACTACGTATTGCATATCAACTCAGCACAGGCTAGCCCACTACGCACCGCGCCTTCTATGGTGGCGGGATAATCTGCATAAGTGTAATCACCCGCCAAATAGAGTCCAGGATAAGATGTTAAGTTTGCAGGACGCGGCAAGTTAACATCGCAGGAGAAAGTCGCACGCTTTTCTGCTATCACTTTGTGCCAGAGCGGCTTAATGAGTTGTGGAAACGCATCGCGTAACTCCTGCGCCACTCTTAATGCCAGCGTATCTTGTGAGTATTTTTGATGCTTACCTTCTGCACTGATAATGACTGCCATCAAACCACTTTGTCCGCACAATATACCGCGATCAAATACCCACTGACTTACTCCACCAACTAAGCCAAGCATTGGTTTTGGCAGTTTTGTATCGCGTTCATATTGCAAATATATCGTGTAAATCGGCTGATAGCTATAACACTCAGTTTGCTGTGCAGAAAATTCCAGCTTGGGCAATTCAGTAATCACGTTCCTAAGCCGCACAGGTGAAATGGCAACTACCACATCACTCGCTTTAAATTGTGTATCTTTGCTGTAAACAATGTAGCCATTGTTGTCTGCCTTAATACTTTTTACCCGCTGATTGAGCAATATTTTTGCGCCATGTTGCTTTAGGTAATGCTGAATAGGCTGTGCAAAAAGCCGCGATAAATCCTGTTTTGGCAGCAAAAAATCGCTATTCTGCTTGCTGTTAAAGGTGTCTTTGAGCACATTTAAAAATACCTTACTGCTGGCCAAGCTAATAGGTGTGTTAAGCGCCGCTAGACATAATGGCTCCCATAGCAATTTTATCACTTGGTTAGATTGCTGATGCTGCTGTAAAAAATCTATCAGTGGGCTATCAACTGCTAGCTGATAGCGGCTGCTCTTTAAACGTAACATAAATCGAACAGCGGCCATGCGCGTTTGCCAGCTCAGGCCATGGCAACCCAAGAATCCAACTAACTGATTTAAAGGCGCAGGTAAATAACTGGCTGTATTGAGTTTAAAAACAGTTTTATTGTCCTCGCGCTGTTCCATAGATAAAGGTATGCGCATAAACGCATCTTGCGCATTGACACCTACCTGATCAAGTAGCTTTAAGGTATCGCGATAAGCGCCCAGCATGATGTGCTGTCCATTATCAAGTTGAATGACTTGGCTGTTATATTCAATCGCTACGCTACGTGCACGACCGCCCAGTTGTGAGGCGGCTTCTAGCAACGTGACTTCAATGCCTCTGGAAGCCAATGTGGAGGCGGCTGCAAGACCTGCCATCCCAGCCCCGATGACAATAACGTGCTTAGGCATATTTGAAATAAGTCCTTGCTGCGAGCAGAAACTTACGTAAAGGTGGCAATGAGGTTTTACTGTTGAGTACTTTTTCAGCACTATCAGCTTTAATTTCACGTAAGAGTGTGCGATAAATTGCTGCCATCATCAAGCCAGCAAGCTGCTGTTTGGCATCTTCAGCGGGCAACTCACGTAACGCTTTATCGTAATAAGTTTCAGCGCGCTCAATCTGGTACTCGATAAGCTCTTTTACTGCAGGCGTTTCGTGGTTTTGTAAAATATCATCTTCCGATACTTTAGCTTTGCGCAATTCGTCTAATGGTAAATAAATACGCCCTCTGCGTGCATCTTCTCCCACATCGCGGATAATATTCGTCAACTGGAAAGCCATGCCTAAATCGTGCGCATATTTAAGGGTGTTACGATTTTTAAAGCCAAAAATACTCGCTGAAAGTAGGCCAACGACACTCGCTACCCGATAACAATAAAGTTGTAGTTGTTTAAAGTCTTCGTAACGATTGAATTTTAGATCCATTTCCATGCCATCTATAATCTCTAAAAAGTGCTCTTGTGCGAGATTGAATTGATGTATAAATGGTTGCAAAGCCTTGGTAACGGGGTGCTGGGGGGTGGCGGCGTAAAGGTTTGCAATCTCACTTTTCCACCAGTTCAGCTTGGTTTGCGCCACCGTATA
This sequence comes from Methylotenera sp., assembly GCA_036675645.1. Lineage (GTDB taxonomy): Bacteria > Pseudomonadota > Gammaproteobacteria > Burkholderiales > Methylophilaceae > Methylotenera_A. The sequence goes on from JAKFEP010000046.1 coordinate 20,051, forward strand.
ATCGGTACATTCATCTACTACATCATCCACTTCACGACAAAACGCATATAGCGCCGTCATGGCATCGCATCGATTTTTTGGTAAGAAAATAAAACTGATGGTAAAACTAGAGCCACTTTGCGCGGTCTTATTTTTACAGTACTCCAGTGGCGTCATGAATAAGCTAGCCGAAATATTAACCAAGCAAGGCTTTAAGCAAAATGACTGGCCAATCCCAAGTTTGTAGGGTAGGGCGATGCTTAAATACGTCGCCACGTACGTTTTTAAGCTTGTAAATCACCCGTTCGCCACCAGCAATGATCATGCGCATTTCAAGTCCGACCCGACCTGGCAGAATGTGTTCTAACGGCTTACCTTCTTTTAGCATCGCTTCTGCGCGTTCAATGTTAAACAACATAAAGCGCTCCCAATGCCTATTGACATGCTGGCTGGCAATTTGTGCTTCAGTCACATTGTATTGCTTCATCTCGTCTTGGCATAAATAGATGCGGCTTTTGTGAAACTCGTTTTCAAAGTCTATTGCAACATCTTGATAGAAATTGATGAGCTGCAACGCTGTACAAATTTTATTGGAATAGATTAAATTTTCTGGGGTGGCTTTACCAAATAAATGCAGCAATAAGGCGCCAATTGGGTTAGCTGAGCGACGACAGTAATCCAACACCTCATAAAAACTAGCATAACGCTCTTTAGTAACGTCCTGGCTAAAGGCGTCTAACAAATCATAAAATGGCTCTAATGGTAGATTGTACTTACGAATTACGATGGCAAGTTCGTTAAAAAAAGGCGATTTAGTTTTACCGTTTTCACGCATTAGATCAAGCTCTAGCTTAAACCCATGTAACTTTGCCAAGCGCCAGGCTGGTTTATGATGGCCTTCATCAGCAAAATCATCCGCTTGTCGTGCAAAGGTATAAATCAGCGCGATAGGGTCGCGCAAATGCTTAGGCAACACAAATGAAGCCACTGGAAAATTCTCGTAATGCTGCTGAGTTAAGTCAAGACTATCATCAAGACTTAAATCCAGTGCATTTTTACTATTAGTCACATTGAAAATGTCGGAATCGATCGCCATAAGCTAAAGTATGACATAAAACAGTGCTGACATATAACTAACAAGTTATAAAACTAACCCTCTATAAAATTATGAAAACCCTACAGCACAAGCCATTTGCATGCGCTACAATAAGTCAAACATGTGGATAATATACAGTTAGGCAAAAAATGTTAGAGGTAAACTATGTTAGGTAAACTATGTTAGGGATTATAGGAGGCACAGGCCTTACCCAGTTAAGCTGCTTGCAAACAAGCAGGCGCGAAATTGCACGTACACCCTATGGTGAAGCTTCTCAGCCACTTGTTTTTGGCAGTTTAGCTGGGGTAGAGGTGGTTTTTTTAGCGAGACATGGCACAGGACACACTATTCCACCCCATGCGGTAAATTACCGTGCCAATATTTGGGCCTTACATGCGGCAGGGGTTACCAACTTGCTGGCGATTGCCACGGTGGGCGGTATTTCCAGTCAATTACAAACGGGTGATATTGTTATGCCAGACCAGCTGATTGATTATACGCATGGTCGTGCAAATACCTATCACGATGGTATCGTGATGCCAGTTAGGCATATTGATTTTACCGCGCCATATTCAAGCATGTTAAGAAGCCTATTTAAACAGGCAGCAAGTAATATCAATCAACCCTTGTGCGATGGGGGCGTATATGCTTGCGTTCAAGGCCCAAGACTGGAAACTGCAGCGGAAGTCAATCGGTTAGAACGCGATGGTGCCACTATTGTCGGCATGACCGGTATGCCAGAAGCGATTCTGGCGCATGAGCTAGGGATACATTACGCAGCCTTGTGCCCAGTCGTCAATCCAGCAGCAGGACGCGGTGACAGTATCCAGGGTATTAATTTTGCCGATATCAGCGCAAACCTAGAGCGCACGATGCAAAAAGTGTGTGGTCTAATTGAAGAAATCGCACAGGTGAGCGAGGTGAATTAATTGGCAGTTAAAAACGTATTGCGCATGGGTGAGCCACTGTTATTGCAAAAAGCACAACCAATCACCGCGTTTGATACTCCAGAGTTGCATGCACTGATTCAAGACATGAAAGATACAATGCAAGCGATGGACGGTGCCGGTATTGCAGCGCCGCAAATTGGTGTGAGCTTGCAAGCAGTCATTTTCGGCGTTGGTGTCAATCCACGATATCCAGACGCTGAGCAAGTACCTTACACAGTATTGATTAATCCGACATTAAATTTCATTAGTGACGAAATGGAAGATGGCTGGGAGGGGTGTTTATCGGTACCGGGTATGCGCGGTGTGGTGCCACGTTACACACGCCTGCATTATACTGGCTTCGACCAGTATGGTAATACTATCGATAGGCTGGTCAGTGGCTTCCATGCGCGTGTGGTGCAACATGAGTGCGATCATTTGCTTGGCATTTTATACCCAATGCGCATTACCGATTTGAGCCAATTTGGCTATACGGACGTGCTTTTTCCAGGTCAAAATATTGTTGATGACTAGATGTGCAAGCCCAATATTTTTGGGTATAATGCGCGCTCGCAATGATTTATTAGGAAGAGTGGCAGAGCGGTTTAATGCTACAGTCTTGAAAACTGTCGTGGGTGCGAGCCCACCGTGAGTTCGAATCTCACCTCTTCCGCCAACGAACATCTGGAACCCACATAGCTAATGGCTTTGTGGGTTTTTTGTTTTTATTCGACCCTTTATTAGACCCTCTTCAGGCCGCAGATATCCTCTACAAATTAGCCCCTAATTTCGTTGAAAAATTAGGGGCTTTTTGATTTTAAAATAAGCATCAGAATTCCTTTATCGCCAAAACAAGGCTGTATGGAAGGAATTAAAATGCAAGACCAAACAATGCTTAATGTACAGCAGCTTATTACTAAGCTGAACATTAGCAAGACCACTATTTATTCTTTAGTAAAACTTGGAGAACTGCCAAAGCCAGTCAAAATTGGCGGTTCTGCGAGGTGGCTGCCCGACGAAATTGCGTCATATCTTGAACGAGTAAAGTCTAAACGCGACGAGCCTAGTCCAGTTTCAAAGCGTGGCCGCCCTAGAAAATACCCAGCGAATTAAGGCCATCATGATAAACAAACAAGATTTGGCATTCAAGGCCGAAACATTTCAAGCTGCAAAAGTCTGTATAGCACTCGGCTGGGATGTGCTCCCTGTGCACAGCATTGACCAAAACGGCGGCTGCACATGTGGCGTTCCAAATTGCCAATCCGCAGGAAAGCATCCTGCATTGGTCAATGGATTAAAAGGTGCAAGCCGCGATCCTGACCAAATCGAACGCTGGTTTGGGGCAACTGCACCAATTCGCAATCTTGGCGTGGTGACGGGCGAGATTAGTGATTTAACTGTGCTCGATATTGATGTTGGCGAGGGTAAGGAAGGCGACAAGCATTGGCAAGAATTGACAAAAGAGCATGGTGAGCCAGTTACGCGAATGGTTTCAACAGGTGGAGGCGGTGTTCATGTCTACTTTCGCTACCATAGCGGCCTTAAAACAGCAGCGAATGTTTTAGGAAAAAACATTGATTGCAGAAACGATTCTGGCTACGTTTTGGCTCCACCTTCTCGTCATATTTCAGGTAAATCATATAGCTGGTTAAATCCTGAAGAGAGCATATGCAGCCTGCCAGCACATCTTGCAATACGCAAAGAAAACAGGGGCAGACCGAAACGCGACGATATGTACAGTGGAAAATATTCCATTGACCAAGTTGAATCAATGCTGCAGGTCATCCCTTCTGACGACAGAGATTTTTGGCGTTCTACAGGCATCGTATTAGGCAGAACATTCAAACGCTCGGATCAAGCGTGGGATGTGTACGTGCAATGGGCTAACAAATATGTTGGCGTCAAGGGCAGAAATCACGACAACATTATGCGCGAAAGCTTCTATGTGCTCAGCAAAGAGAACGCTGAAAAAGAATTGACCATTGGAACAATCGTCAAGGCCGCTATTGATAATGGCTGGTCGCCAAAGGCGGGTGAAGTTCCAATAGGCAATTTTGTGTTCTATGGTCCAGGAAACAATTATATTTACCGCCCGACAATAAGCCAATGGATTGCTGCGGCAGTTGATGCTGCTGTTAGCCCTGTTAACGAAGGTGGCAAGTTGGTGAAGGCCAGTGAGTGGCTGAAGACCAATCAACTTGTAACTTCAATAACATGCAATCCACAAATTGAAGAAGATTACTTAAAAGGCCACGATTGCCGTAATGGTGAGATTGTTGAAGTCGCTGGCGCAGCTTTGTTCAACACTTATCGCAAACCAACAACTGAACTTGGTGACCCAAAATTAGCAAAGCCTTTTCTAGACCACTGTGACAAGGTCTTTAATAAACCCTCTGCCAATGAAAAAGTTCCAAACTCAGAGCAATTCCTTTTGTATATAGCTCACACAGTTCAAATACCTTGGGAAAAAAAACGTTTCGCGCTGATGATTGCTGGTGGACAAGGTGTTGGAAAAGACACGGCGATTGAGTTCTGCATACCTGCTTTGGGAAGTTGGAACGTAGCTTCAATAGACCCATCTGCACTTGATTCGCAATTTAATGAGTACGCTGCAAGCACCTTGGTGCGTATTTCAGAGGCAGCAAATTTACATGAAATGTCCAAGTGGGCATTCAACGAAAGAACAAAAGTTTTAATTGCAGGCAGTCCAGACACTTGCACCATCAATCCTAAGTATGGGTCTAAATTTTCGGTAAAGATGCATTGCGGTGTTCTGCTTACAACCAATCATCTTGCCTCAGGCATCTACATCCCCCAAGACGACCGCAGATATGACGTAATTGAGTGTGCAACACTTGAAGAAATGGGGCTGTCCAATGAAAAAGTGAGAAGAGAGTACTTTACTGACCTTTGGGATTGGTTTTTAACTGGCGGCGATAAGCACATAGCCGCTTACTTGCACGAAAAAGACATCAGCCAATTTAACCCAAATAATGGACAACGAAAAACAGCTGCGCATCAAAATGTTATTCAGGCAGGGCGCGAGCGTCATGCATGGATGCGCGACATTATAGAACAGCTAAATCATCCCAAATTCGTTTCGTTTCCAACAATCAGGGCAATCGCACAAAAGCATGGCGAAGATGTTCATTCGGCGACTTTCCCTAGCCGCGCTGCAAATGCTTTAACCGATTCAGACTATGTTAAGTACCCAAACCCAACCGTGGCCGATGGTAGGTGGCGCAAAGTGAGCTTTCCTAAAAGTTTTCAAGTTTACGCAAAAATTGGCACGCCTTTGGGACTTGACCCCTTGCCGTATGTAAAAGCTCACGAGGAGTTATTTTAAATGCTCATGTTAGAGGACTTTGTCTACTGCACACGACAAAACAAATTTTATTACAAACCAACTGGCATCGCATGGAAAAGTGCGGGAATAAATGCCCTGTGTGAACCCATCGAAGAAAATGGCAAGTTAATCAAGCCAACAGACTGGATTCGAAAACATGCACGCGTTGAAACCATGCCTGAAAGGGCAAGCCGAAGCCCGTTGGATTGTTAGCAATAAGAGCTTTAACCAAAAAACGCTAGCCGAGATTTTTTGGTTTCCATATAAGGCCATTTGAAAAGGAAATTATCATGCAGATAAATCGTAATCAAGGACAATTAGTTTTAATCGCTTTCGAGATGATGAAAGCCAACGGCTCCACAGCAACACTTGTCGCCGCAGCCAATAGTGCCCGTTACATGCCTGAGGTCACAAGAGAAGTGTTGAAAGCAGCCTCTGAAGCAGGCGGTTTAAATGATGTCGACTTCGGATCTCACGTAGCTCCGTATCGTCAGGCAGTAGACGCATTTATTGAGAGCCTTCGTGATGCAAGTATATTCGACCAAATCTTGCCGAATATGCGTCGTCTGCCTTTGCACACCCGCATCGTATCCGCGACTTATGCAATTACAGGCTCACAAGTGGGCGAGGGTCTTGCCAAGCCAATTTCGCAGATGACAATTGGCGGTTCAGAGCTTGAATTGATGAAGGCAGCCACAATTATTGTGCTTTCCAAAGAGATTTTTGTTAATTCAACCTCCGGCGCCCAAGCCTTGCTTTCAACAGAATTACGCAACGGTGTCGTTAGCGCGACCAATGCAATTTTCATAGAAAAAATTCTTAATGGTGTAACGCCCATAAACTCGGCTGGCTCGTCAGTTGCGAATATTTTGGCCGATGTGGAAAACCTGTTTGATGCTGTCCAGTTTAAAAGCTTATCCGCGCTGTATTTTGTGACCAATAGCGCAACAGCAACTAAGCTCGCTTCAAAACCTGCGACTAATGGCGATGGCTTTGCCTTTCCAACCGTGAGCCCAATGGGTGGAACGCTCGCAGGAATACCTTTGCTAGTAACCGATGCTTTAGAGCCAGACAGCGATGGTAGTCGACTTCTCTTGTTGGACGCTCAGGGGATTGCAGGTAACAGCGACACTATCACATTGGACGTTAGTGAGGAAACATTGCTTGAATTGGACTCAGCCCCTGACAATCCAACCAACTCAGGCACTGTTATGACCAGCCTGTTTCAGAACGGCTTACGTGCCTTGAAAGCTGAACGCTATCTTGGCGCTGAGGTCATCCGCCAAAACGCCGTTGCTTATGTTGAGGGTGTCAATTATTAAAGGAAAACATGATGTTCAAAATTATTGATACAAAGGCATTACAGAAGCAATTAGCTGTTCTATGGCAAAAATTGATGGGTGAGAAGTGGGAGGATGTAAACCAAGCCATTGTTGCTAGTCAATCTGCGATGTTTTTCGAGCTAGCAAAACGAATTGATGAAGACATTGATCATGCCTTAAATAAAATGGAGGCCGATTTTATGAAAGCCTTTGCGCGCATTGAAGCTCAACATCCACCACTGAGTTTTGAAGGCAAGCATGAAGCTGGTAAGCAGTACAAGCGAGGCCAATTCGTGAGCTTTCAAGGCCATACATGGCATTGCAATCGGCCAACAAAATCGACTCCATCGGAGGGCAAGATGTGGACATTGGCTGTTAGACGTGGCGAGGATGCGAGATGACTAAGCAGCTGACCCTAGAGCATGTGCGTGAATGCGATGGTTTACACGTGCAAGATAACGGCACAGGCTTCTATGTGTGGATGATATTGAAGGATGGGCGAGAGGCTGTGTGGAATTGGGATTGGTTCGTGCCTAACTCCCAAACATGCGTTGTAATTGGTGGAGAGCATGAGGCTGCTTGAATGTAATAAGGCGAATGTGAAGCGGCAAAGGACGATAGGCTTAAGGAACATACACAGACCACACAGGGCAGGAGCACGCTCGATACCTTACGCGCTCTATTCGCTGGTCGCCAATCGCCAATGGCCTTCACAACGTGGTGGGTGCCTGACCAAAGTTAAAGCGGGGGGAATATTAAATGTTTAAAGCAGACCACGCGGAAACCAGCCGCCCAACAGTATTTTCATACATTCAAGCCGCGAATAATGGCGAAAGGACGAAAAATGCCACAAAAAACTAACTTAACAGGGGCTAAATCGGGCAAAGAATTGGTGAAGCTCCTTGTAGAAACTTACGGAATTAAGCAGGGTGCAGGCATGGTGCTAGTGCAAGTGGCAGGGCAGGCACTAGACCAAGCACTTGAGGCCGAATCCCTTATTAAGGAACATGGCATGGTTGTGACGGGTGAACGAGGGCTACGTGCAAATCCAGCTTGTGGAATATCCCGTGACGCTCGCAATCGTATGCTTTCTGCGTTGGCTAAACTAAATTTGGAGTTTTGAAATGTCTAAAATCAAGCGACTTTATAAGGCAAATATTCAGGCAGACAATGCGATTAAAGCCATTTATATTAGCTATTTTGTATCATTAGGCCTAAACAGTGGGTCAAATCACGCATTAGAATGTGCAGAACATAAAGCAGATTTTGCGATTAAATTTGGCAGCAATGAATATCGCCGTGCGGCTTGGTTGGCTGTATGTGATGAGGTGGGAAAACAGGCACCTGCTACGGTTTATTCGATTTTAAACGAACATTTTGCCTATGGGTCAGCCGCAAGATTCATTGAGGCATTTGATTATAAAACTCGGCAGCACCTTAAAGACGTGTCATTGACTGCAATCTAACTCTACTATGTGTTTGGTAAATCTATTATAAAATACTTAGTGTAAGTTTCAACCTTTCCCATTCTTTTGAAACTTCCTCATTATTTGAATTAAAAATTTTGGATGAAAGCAAAACACCCCCATTTGCTTTAGTAGTTTCATATTTCGTGAGGCCTTCAATTGTTCTAATCTCAAAAGTTTCTATAATTGGGTTGTGTAGGAATAAATTATACATGTCTTCATAAACTCGTTCATAACGTATACGTGTCCATTCAATCCTAAGTAACGTTGAAACAATATGTTGTCCAAATATTGCTTGAGCTGCAATTGATATCATTTCTAGATTTGTTGACCTATTAACTGCAATGGCGACAAAGATTAATACATACAATAAAGTTATTGTGCGGGTATTTTTTGCCATTTCTAATACAGTCGACTTGCTATGCATGGCGTTTTCTAAAAGCTGAGCAGCTAATTTTCTAATTGGTACTGTTTCATTGTTATTGTAATAGGCTTGTGTTTGGTCATGATTAAGAGCTATACCGTAGGCATGAGAGAGAAAATCTTTTAAACGCATATCGTCTGCACGAGGTTTTAAGTAAAGACGAACAAACATGTCCAGCGCAAATAATAAAATAACAGCTACGCAAAACAAGATTTGAAGAGCGTTATATATTCGCGGGAATTCAGCTTTATCGCATAATAGAATTGATAAGGAAAGAACCACAGAAGCCCAAAAAATCCGCCCTAAATACTTCTCGGATTTCTCAATGGGGTCATAGTAAGTTCTTTGTATTGGATCTTCTCTTGATAGTCTATTAGCCATATGCGGGAAAGCTCCCTCCGAAAATTTCAGCCCATTTTTTAATTGATTTTTCTTGATTTTTATCCTGAGTTTCAAAATAAATTGCATCCTGAGCTCTGACAAAGTCTTCACTAGCTTTAGAAGAAATTTTGTATCTATCTTCAATACTTAAATTATTCAACTCCCCTGAAAAACCTTTAGGATCTTGGAATGAAGAATATACAGCTGTGATTAAATGCCTAAAAAAGTCCCTGAGCTCAAAGTCAATGAACATTGAAACGCTCCCTTTTTTAGAAAAATAATCCAGAATCATTACCTCAAACAGATATGATGGCATTGTTGGCATGGTTGGTCGCTTCTGCCAATATTTTAATGTGCGGATAATTTGCAAAATCTTCCCATCATGTTGCTGATTGATTGCGGTAATGTTGCGTTGATCAACTCTTGGGTCGGTCGCTTTCCAATCGCCACTTCCATCGGGTATGAGATAGTGTCCAGTGTCTGCCGTATAGAATGCAGGAACTATATCGAAATTCCACTCATAAGAATTTAACTGCAATGTTGCCGCTTCTTGTCTTCGGTTTATGGCAGCTTTTGAATAACTACTTATAGTTCCTAGTGAGTTAACCAGTTTATTTACAACCTTTATTGAATTTAATTTGCCATCATCATCCGTTAGCTTTGACAAAGTTGCATTTTCTTGAGGAACGTACACTTTATAATATTTACCATAAGTAATTTCATAATAAGTGCCACCATCTGCAGCAAAGGTAAGCATCAAATCAATATCATCTAGTGGTCTTATTTTTGTATTTCTTGAAAATGAGCCATATTTAATATGCATTCCGTCATAGAGTCTGGGAAAATCTGCAACTGTATAAGGTAGATTTTCCAGTTGGCTAATTAGCCAGTCTCTACTTGCACGAGCGCTTGTTGTCCTAGTTGGATCTAGGTTAACTACGTTTCTGTTGAATTCATCAAAAGCGGTACTAACATGTGTTGCCATGAAGTGTCCTTTGTTAGTTGATAGTGGCCTGCACTAAAGTTATAGGCTTTAAAAGTCGTAAGGGAGCCTAAGCTCCCTTTTTCTACTACTAGCTGCCTGTATAACCGTTACGCCTTGCGTTTGCTACACAGTCTGGACGGTTCCTATAGCCTTCAGTAGATGCTCCTACTATATTGCCATTAGGGGCTGTTCGTGACCAGCGCCAATCATTGCGTAAATCCTGATAAATCTTCCACTTATCTAACATAATGGTTCCTTATAAATAGTAATTTGGAACCACTGGACACTAAATGCTTGCCAAATAATATTTATATCTTTACTATTCGACTGTGCTTTTGTATTTAGCACCAGTGGTTTTAGTTCAACAACCACTACCACGGCTCATGACTAGTTTTTACTTTTCGAAGGGTCAATTCTAGTTGTGAGCCTTTTCTTTTAGATTCTGACAGGGTAATGTCTTGCATTGCTGTCAAAATCCTACTGTCTTACCATCTGTTTCTCCAATAATTGTAAAAAAACAACATCTTGTGCCTAAGCTACAAATTTAGCTGTTTATTTTGTATGCGTCAATACTATTTTGTACACCTTTTTTTGCACCATTTGAGTGCGATTTGTCATTGTATCTAACTTTATATTTAGCTGGGGGAGTTTTCATGTTAAATTTTTTGCGGGTAATTTTTGGCAAGTAATACAGCACCTCCTGCGAAAAAGTCGGCGACTTTACTTCATCAGAGTGTCTTCCCATTTTTTAGCTCTGCCCACCGTGCTCACCGTGGCACCTATAAACTCTATATATTAAATAAATAACCCTATATATATCCCTATATTACCTATATTTAATTAAATAATATCTTTTAGTACAGCCACGGTGAGCACGGTGGGAGAACTGATTCGAAATTCGGCGAACACATTAAGGTAGGCTATCAAGAATTTTTTCTTCCGATTCCCGCATGCGTTTAAGTAGTGATATGTGCTTTTTTAGTTTCTTCTCACTAATTTGCATAGCCTTGCAAATAGCGACCCTTGAAACATCAAATTCATTATCTACGCGATTATCTAATTTATCCCTAAGTTTTTCGGCAAGAACGGGATCATTATCTTTTCTAGCTTGCTTAAGTGCTGCTTTAGTCTCGATATGATTCTGTATTTTTTCAGCTTTTGTTTTTTCAAACAGCTTTATTGTTTCCATCGCTATTTCAGGCGTTATATGTTCTGTTTTTCTTGTATTTGGCTTACGAGGGATATTCTTTGTTTTAGATTTTTCAAAAAACTCGGTAAGCATTGCTTTAGCCAACCAACTAGGAGGCGCTATTTGATGCTCAGCTATTAAAACTAGAGCTTTATTAAAAGCTGATTTTTTTACGATTCGGCTGATTTTACTATCAGTATAAATATCGTAAATTTTTGGAAGATGTTCGTATTTGCAACGCCATCGTGCTTGAGGGCACAATGGGTCAATAATCATTTCGCCAAATTTACTTCCCTCTACTGGAATGAGCATTACTTCCTCAGGCATAGGGGGGATGTTATTATCAACTTTACTTAAGCGCTTTTGCTCTTCTAATAGGGCAACCCCTTCAGGTAAATACATTGAAGGATCAAGTTCGTCTTCAAATTCATCGCTCATCACTGCCTCCTGTAACAAATGCTGCCCAATCTTCCATCAACTTGCGACGTTTATCAAGCAAGTCGCTACGTGCGTATGCAGCCTCAGCTTTATCTTTCAATTGATGGGCTAGGGCGTGTTCAATAACTTCACGTGGATGTGCTGTAGATTCACCCGCCCAATCGCGAAAGGTAGAGCGGAAGCCATGTACAGTTACGTCAGTTATCCCCATGCGCCTAAGCACAGCAGAAATGCTCATATCGCTTAGTTTTCCACCGCGACGAGCAGGGAATAAAAGCTTGTTTGTTTCGTCTGTTCTAGTAGGTATACATTCAAGTGCCTTTTGGGTTAATGGCACACGATGCTCTTTGCCAGCTTTCATCCGTTCTGGTGGGATTATCCATAGGTCTTCTTTGTCTAGCTCGTCCACTGTAGCCCCTCGTGTTTCGCCTGAACGAGTAGCATTAAGTATCGTCCACCTTAAGGCCGCTGCGCCAATGCCATCCATAATTTTTAGTTTTTCCCAGAATGCGGGTAAATCCCTGTAGTCCATTGCTGGATAATGTTCCACTTTTGCAATCTTGCTTCGTTTGGGTAGGATGGCTGCTAAATGTCCGCTCCAACGCGCTGGATTCTCGCCTGAACGAAAGCCTTGAGCAGTAGCGTAATTAAGTATCTTTTCTATACGTCCACGAACACGGCTCGCAGTTTCAGTTTTAGTTTCCCATATTGGCTTGAGGACATTTACGATTTGCTTTGTATCAATTGCCTTTACAGGTAATTTGCCGAGAGTAGGGTAGACATAGGCCTTCAATGATGAGTGCCACTGGCTGGTGGACTTTGGGTTTTTCCAGCCTGCTTTGTGAGAGTCTATATATGATTCTGCAAGCGCCATGAACAAATCACTTCCAACTTTAATCTTACGTTCGGGCAATTCACCGCGTTTAATCGTTCGTCGTAAGTCAAACGCCTTTTCTCTAGCTTCCTGCAAAGACACAATTGGGAATCCACCTAAACCGTAGTCAGTAGTTTTGCTATCCTTTGTAATTCTTAGTGCCCAATCGCGCGATCCTGATTCTCGAACTCGCAAAACTAAACCATCACCATCATAGTAACGCCCAGCCTCTGCCTGCCTTACTTTTTTGTCGTTAAGTTTACCCATTTGTTTTCCTCTCGACCCTTTATTAGACCCTTTCTAATTATCGCTCTAATTAGAAATAAGGCAAACGATATCGAACTAGAAAACAAAAATATATTGGGTTAAGTACATAAAAGTTATGATAAAATATGATTTTAAGAAATTCTTCGAACTTCTTAGAACTACCTGCGGGGAGGTCACCTCTTCCGCCAAGTTTATGTAGGTAATCTTCAGTGCCGCTTAAAGCCAAGCGGCATTTTATTTTGATTTATAAATGATTTCTAAGGAATTTTCATGAGCCAAATTCAAATCGATCACAA
>JAKFEP010000221.1:0-5974 GCA_036675645.1 Methylotenera sp.
GTGCTAGTGGCAACTGACATTGCTGCGCGTGGTTTAGATATTGACCAATTGCCGCAAGTAGTCAATTTTGAATTGCCAAACGTGCCAGAAGATTATGTGCATCGCATCGGCCGTACTGGCCGCGCAGGCAGTAGCGGCGCAGCGGTTTCACTGGTAGATCGTGAAGAAGTTAAACTACTGAAAGACATTGAAAAACTCATTAAGCGTGAAATACCAAAAGTACAGGTAGAAGGCTTTACGCCTTCTGACAAGCCAGAACCTGAAGCCCCACGCTCTACGCAAAATCATGGTCGCCCACCCCGTGGCCATGGTCAAGGGCAACAGCAGCGCGCCAATAATGGTTCTAGGCAAGGTCAAAATAATGGCCAAAATGCAAATGGTCAAAACTCGAATCGTAATCAAAGCCAAAAATCATCACCAAATACTTCTAATCAAAATGGTTCTAGTAAACTGATGTCAGAAGCTGCGCGCCACCAAGCTATGCCGCAAACGCCTTTGTTTGCGCCAAAACCTCAACCGCGTAATCCAAATGCTAGAACTACAAACCCTAGAAATTCCAGTCAAGGATTTGGCACTAACCCTAACAGCACGCATAGAAGTGGCGGCAGGGGTAGATAATCAAATGAGGATTTGGGTAGATGCAGACGCCTGCCCCGTGGTCATTAAAGAGATTTTATTCCGCGCGGCAGAGCGCACAAAAATCACCACCACTTTGGTGGCGAACCAATTTTTGCGCACGCCTGCATCGCCTTACATTACAACAATAACGGTATCGAGCGGATTTGATGTGGCCGATAGCAGAATTGTGCAGGAATGTGAACTTGGTGATTTAGTGATTACCGCCGATATTCCGTTGGCTGCCTTGGTGGTGGCAAAAGGCGCGCATGCACTCAACCCGCGGGGTGAGCTTTACACTGAAGCCAATATTAAAGAACGCCTTGCCATGCGTAATTTAATGGATGAGTTGCGTGGCAATGGTATAGAGACTGGTGGCCCTTCCGCATTTAATTTGGCCGACAGACAAGTGTTTGCCGCGGCACTAGATAAAATAATGGCAAAAGCAAAATTTATTACCAAAGCGAGTAAATAATAAATTGGCCTCACTTAGCCAAATTACAAAAATAGTTTAAAATGTCACGCTTATTTATAACATATTCCAGCTAGGACTGACCCCATGCAAATTGCCATGAACACTGTTGTTACCATGACTTATCAACTTAAAAATAGCGATGGCGAAGTGCTGGAATCCAGCAGCGAGCCAGTGGCTTACTTGCATGGCGGTTACGACAATATCTTCCCAAAAGTAGAAGAAGCTATGCACGGCAAAAACATAGGCGATGTAGTAACTGTGGACTTGCTACCAGCAGATGCATTTGGCGAGTTTGACGAAGAATTGGTACAAATTGAGCCTGCAAGCGCTTTCCCAGCCGACGAGCTAAAAGTAGGCATGCAGTTTGAAGGGGAAGACGAGACTGGTGAGGTGATTTTATACACTGTGACCGAAATTGCCGATGGAAAAGTAGTCGTTGATGGTAATCATCCTTGGGCTGGTGAACGCGTCGTGTTTACCGCTACCGTTACCGATGTGCGCAAAGCCATTCCGGAAGAAATTTCACACCAGCACGTGCACGGCGCTGGTGGTCATCACCACTAACTCAACTCTTTGAGTTTATACAGTAACTCTAACGCCTGCTTAGGCGTTAGATTATCTGGCTGAATGGCCTCTAACTCTGCTACGACTGGATGCAGTTCAACTGGTGCGGCCTCGTCTTTGGCTGCAAACATATCTGGCTGATTGTGATTTAACGTTAATTGCAGATTTCCTAATTGAGAGCTTTCCAGCTGCGTGAGTTTGCGCTTTGCTGCAGCGACAACTGATTTGGGAATGCCCGCCAACTGTGCTACCTGTATGCCGTAACTCATATGGGCAGCGCCATCTTCTACTTTGTGTAGAAAAACTATCTTATTGGCATGTTCTACCGCATCTAGATGCACATTAGCGGCGTATTTAAATTCATCCACAATACGCGTCAGCTCAAAATAATGTGTGGCGAAAAGTGTGAGGCTTTTATTTTTTTCCAACAGCTGTTTCGCTACTGCCCACGCTAAACTCAAGCCATCAAATGTAGAAGTCCCGCGACCAATTTCATCCAGCAATACCAAACTTTTATCGGTTGCGTTATGCAATATATTGGCAGTTTCAGTCATTTCGACCATGAATGTACTGCGCCCGCCCGCCAAATCATCGGAAGCACCAATCCTGGTGAATATACGATCAATTTCGCCGATTTTAACAACATTTGCCGGCACAAACGCACCACAGTGTGCCAACAATACAATCAAAGCAGTTTGCCGCATAAAGGTCGATTTTCCGCCCATATTCGGGCCGGTGATCAGCAACAACTGGCGATACGGATTCATCGCCAAATCATTTGCCACAAAAGGTTGGGCAATGCCTTCAACCACAGGGTGGCGGCCGCCTTCAATAAGGATACCCGGCTCGCTCACAAATTGCGGCTGGACGTAATTTAAAGCTTGTGCGCGCTCAGCAAAGCAGCATAAAGCATCTAGGCTAGAAACCGCACCGCTATTGGTCTGCAGAGCAGTGATAAATGGATTTAACGCATTTAAGATTTGCTCATAGAGCATCTTCTCACGCGCTAGTGCGCGATCGTTCGCACTTAATACTTTGTCTTCAAAGGCTTTAAGTTCTGGCGTAATAAAACGCTCAGCATTTTTAAGCGTTTGACGACGGCGGTATTCCGCTGGTGCATTTTCGGCTTGGGCGCGGCTTATTTCAATATAAAAGCCATGTACGCTGTTGTATTCTACCTTGAGATTTTGTAAGCCAGTACGCGCTTTTTCGGCTGCCTCAAACTGCAGTAAAAAATCACCATGGTTGGTTTGCAATGCGCGCAATTCATCTAAGTCAGCATCATATCCATCAGCAATTACTCCGCCTTCGCGCAATAAAGACGAAGGCTCTAGCTTGATGGCATTTAATATATTTAATGCTTCAGCAGGCGCCTGTAGATTAGCAGCTAACGTTTCCAGTAATATGGCTTTACTGCCAACTAACAAATTTTGCAACAAGGGAAGTTGCAACAAGCTCTCACGCAGCCCAGACAAATCGCGTGGGCGTGCCGTTTTCAGGGCTACGCGTGTAGTGATGCGCTCAATATCGCCTATCGAGTTTAAAACATTCTGCAAGCTTTGAAGTTTGGCTGTGGCCAACAATTCCGCAACAGCTTCGTGTCGTTTTACAACCAAATTGGTATCGCGCAAAGGGTGATGCAGCCAATGTCGAAGTAAGCGCGCGCCCATGGCAGTTTTTGTGGTGTTGAAAAGCGAATATAACGTCGGCGCAACATCGCCACGCAAGGTGACGTCTATCTCCAGATTGCGTCGTGTAGCCGCATCTAACTGGATATAGTGTGAAGTTTGTTCAACACTAAGCGCTGCAAGATGCGGCAAAGCAGCGCGTTGAGTATGTTTTACGTAATCCAGTAAGGCGCCAGCTGCACACAAAGCTACTGTAAGTTGCTGCGCACCAAAGCCATTTAAATCCAAGGTATTAAATTGTGCAGTGAGCGTTTTAAATGCGCTATCGGCATCAAATTGCCACGGGCTTAAGCGTTTCTTTGCACAGTCAAAATTTTCCAATGCGTTGTGCTTAAAATCGTCTGTGCAAATAATTTCTACTGGGTTGATTCGTTGTAATTCTTGCGCCAAATGGCCATGTGCAATTTCGCTTAAAATAAAGCTGCCCGAAGCCAAATTAATGCGCGCTAACCCTAATAGACCATCGCCAACAAAAATACTGAGTAATTGATTATCGCGCGTTTCATCCAACAAGGCAGAATCGGTGAGTGTGCCAGGTGTGAGAATGCGCGTCACGGCGCGTTCGACTGGCCCTTTACTCGCACCAACCTCGCCTACTTGCTCACAAATAGCCACCGCTTCGCCCAACTTGGTGAGCTTGGCTAAATATTGCTCGGCAGCGTGATATGGCACCCCCGCCATTTTGATCGGTTCGCCGTTGCTGGTGCCACGACGCGTTAATGTGATGCCCAGTAATTTTGAAGCTTTTTCTGCATCCTCAAAAAATAACTCATAGAAATCGCCCATGCGATAAAACAGCAGCATATCGGGATGCTGTGCCTTGAGCGCCAAATACTGGCGCATCATGGGCGTATGGCTAACCGCTTGATTACTGTTTATAAGTTTAGCATCTAAAGGAATAGGGAGTTCAGGCACGGAATGGGTGGGTAACGGTATGTAAATTTAAAATATTAGACATTTTCGACATTATGTTCGAAATATCAACAAGTATTATCAATATTTATTGATACGAATTTTAATCATCAAAAAACCCCTTTAAAAACAATTAACTAAATATGCACTATAAAAATCCTTAGTGGCACAATTTGTGCACTTTAAAGTTTAGCTGGTTAACTTTCTAAGGGGATATATATGCAATACAATCAATATGATGTTTATGCACAGTTTTTAGTCCGTTGCCGCGAGGTGCTTGGACCATTTGATATAGAAAAATTGGAACACGACGACGCTTATAAAACTGACTTTTTTAAACGCGTGGCTTTAAGTGCCGATGACCAGATTTTTGCTTTGGCCGATTTAGTCAGTCGCACCATGCAAGAAGAAACCATTAACGTACATTAGAGCTGTCGGTATTTATGCTGAAATGCTTGCTCTTATAACTGAAGCTCGCACTGCCGCCTGTTGAGTGACGACCATGATAATGATGACCTACTGGATATGCGTGATGGCCAACACCCTTATGTGGCCTGACCTGATGCGGTTTAGCGTGGTTAGGATGATACCAGTGTCCAGAATGTAACCCGCCAAATGCGCGGCCCACAAAAATAGGCTGGTTTTGCACAGGCTCAGGCACGCCACAAGCCACATGCATGACACTTTTTTTCGCCGCTAGCAGATCTTTATCGCGCCATGAAATGCGTGATGCCGATTCGAAATTATATTTTGCTTCGGCACACTCTTCTTCACGCGACACTGTTGGTTGACTGTTTGCCACAATCAAAGGCTGGGCTACTGCCCCGCCTTCCGCAATCGCGATCAAACGCCAATGTTCTTTTGTAGTGGCTAATGATTTTGCTAATTTAAAATCCCGGCTCAACACTGCACGTGTCACAGCCGCATCTACAGCCGCAGCTTGCATTAAAGGTGTCGTTTCAGGAGTTTGTTTAGCCAATTGCGATTGAAGCTGAATAGTAGTGAGTGTTTGCTTCTCTGACTTGGCACAGGGCGTATCGCTATAAACTACTTTATTTTGACGTGTACTACTATCAACAAAAGTACATTTATATACTTCTGCATTTGCATGCGTCGGCAACAGAAAACCAGCCGTAATAAAACTAGCAGTAGTAAATAAGTACCGAAGTAATCTCATCGCCGCCCCACAATCAGTTTTTACTTAACGCGTGTGACAACAAAACAAGCTACAAATTCACATTCAATTTATAACTTCATACTAAAACTTTATACCGATTTTGTTTTCAATTTCTCAGTGAGATGCGGAGCCAATACTTGCAGTATTTGTGCAAACACTTTTGGGTTAGCGGCCACAATATTACCTGTTTGTAGCCATCCTTCGTTACCTTCAAAATCGCCGACAATACCACCGGCCTCCTGAACCAATAGGCCACCAGCAGCAATATCCCAAGCAGACAAATTGATCTCAAAAAAACCATCAGTATAGCCAGCCGCCACATAAGCCAAATCTAACGCGGCTGAACCTGGGCGACGAATACCCGTAGTCTTTTTAATCATGTCTTTTAGCATCGCCATGTAGGTATCTAAATGCGTAAAGTCGCGAAACGGGAATCCCGTGCCGATGAGTGAGTCTTGCAGTTTGGTTCGATTAGTTACGCGAATGCGTTTATCGTTTAAGAATGCACCCCGACCCTTAGTAGCTGTAAATAAATCGTTGCGT
>JAKFEP010000022.1:0-32948 GCA_036675645.1 Methylotenera sp.
ATGCCGCCTTGTTCGCCACCAATTTTTCCTAATACCGCACCTGCAATGCTATCTAAGAAGCCCATCATAAATCCCTTAAATTTAATCCCTAATTATTTAAATCAAGCATATCAAAAACGCTCATTATGGCGCAAGTAGCGCCACTGCCCGAGTGGTAGCTTGCCTAAATTCACGCTCCCAATACGCACACGCTTTAAACCCACCACGTACAGGCCTACCATTTCGCACATGCGGCGAATCTGGCGCTTTTTGCCTTCGCGCAATACAAAACGTAATTGGTCTTCATTCTGCCAACTCACTTTGGCGGGTTTGAGTTTTTCGCCATCTAGACTCAGGCCATGATTCAAACGTTGTAAATCGGCGTCAGATAATGTGCCTTCTACGCGCACTAAATATTCTTTTTCAACAGATGAGTCTTCACCGATTAAATGACGCGCAACACGGCCGTCCTGAGTAAGTACTAACAAACCTGTAGAGTCAATATCTAAACGGCCTGCAGGCGCCAAGCCATGCAGAAAACCACGTTGAAATTCTTTTGGTTCATATAAATCGGGGTCGTCTAACCACTCGTTATCCGGATGCACCAGGACAATGGCAGGCTGGTAATCGTCCTCTGCCTGACCGCTGACAAAGCCCACCGGTTTATGCAGTAAAATGGTGACTTGCTCGGCCTGTTGTTCGTAGGCATAACCACTGATAATAATCTCTGCATCAGGCTTAATGCGGGTGCCTAGTGTTTCAATAATCACGCCATCTACTTTGACCCAGCCATTAATAATCCACTCATCTGCTTCGCGCCGGGAGCAAATACCACGTTCTGCCATCACTTTAGAAAGGCGTGGCTGTTCTATATTCACGGGCGAAGACTTATAAGCCGCTTTCGCCGCTGCGCCATATTGCGGTGTTGCAGTGCCATCATAACCATCGCGCACTTTGCCGCCACGGCGTGGCGCTTGGCGGTATTGCGGCTCATTTTTATCGGGGCGCGGAGTAATACGCGTATCTATGCCTGCGGGTTTATGTTGGCCTGCTGGTTTGTGTTGCCTTGTCTCGGTTGTTGGTTCAGATCTTAACTCACTTCTAAGCGACCTGTTTTCTCTCGATTTTTTTTCATTTGCTTGCTCTGCAAACGGGCTGCCATGCGCCTTGCCATCAAAACGATGGTTACGTTGGCTTGTACTAGACTTTGGTTGATTGTTCTCGCGTACACGGGAGTCCTCTTTTGGCGCAGAAGGACGTGGTGCTTCATTTGCTTCTGTGCGGATTACGGGCTTAGGTGGCGCTACTGTTCTATCGCGCTTGGCAGGGTCAGCACGGCGCACAGGTGCTTTGCTAGCCGTAGGCGTATCGGATTTTTTACTGAGTTTAAGGGTGGTCAAAATAGCCTAAATACAAATTTTAAATGAAATACTATTTTAACAAAATATGACTAAGTATTTGTATTTATTAAAATCTAGTCATTACCTGTCATTTCACTCGGCTTCTTCTAACTAGACATCAAATAACCTTTACCACCACCTTTCCCTTGGCACGGCCTTCTTCAAGATAGGCAAGTGCCTCCTTTGTTTGATCGAACGGAAAGACCTTGTCGATTACTGGAAGGATATGCCCCGCGTCGAGAAGCTTGCCTATCTCTCCAAGCTGGCGTCCGTCAGGATGTACAAACAGAAATGAATACTCAATATTGCGCTTCCTAGCTTGGCGAATGATCTTAGCACTCATCAACGCGAACACAAACTTCATGAGGAAGTTCATGCCTCTGGCGCGAGCGAATGCAGCGTCCGGTGGGCCGATGAGTGAAACGACACTACTGTTAGGTTTCAAAATCCGAAGAGATTTCTCGATTCCATCGCCTCTGACGGTTCCCAGCACCACATCATAGCCCTGCAGCACATCTTCGAATTCTTGCTTCTTGTAATCAATCACCTCATCAGCTCCGAGACGCTGAACCAGGCCCACATTTGCCGTACTGGTGGTGGTTCCGACCGTTGATCCGAGATGTTTTGCGAGCTGGATCGCGAACGTGCCAATGCCGCCAGAACCTGCGGGAATGAATACCTTCTGGCCGGGCTTGAGATGTGCCCGCTCTTTAAGTGCTTGCCACGACGTGAGTCCGACCATCGGGATAGAAGCTGCTTGTACGAAGTCCAGATTTACCGGTTTAATCGCAGCAAGGTTCTCGGGCACGACCGCAAATTCTGCAAGCGCTCCCGTGCCCAGATCGAAGATACTAGCGAATACAGCATCTCCCGGCTTGAAGCGCGTCACGCGACTTCCCACCTCCACCACTACACCCGCCAAATCGCTGCCCATCGTAGCCGGTAACTGAAACTTGAGAAAGGGTTTGAACGCTCCTGTCGGAATTATGTTGTCGACCGGGTTCAGACCAGCGGCATGAATCTGGACGAGCATTTCGTCTGGCTTGATCGTAGGCCGTGGGATATCGGCGAATTCAAGCTGATCAGCTTTGCCATAACGCTTTAAGATAAGTGCTTTCATCATGTTTTCCCCGTGTTTTGGTAATGTTTTGATAATATTTATTTCTTGCGCGCGCCAACATATAGAAATGCCAGTACAAGAACGACTTCAATCAGCACAGATATTAGTATGCCACCCGACGCATGGCCTGCAACAAATTCATAAACGCCAAGAAGCGCCAATATCAAGCAGGCGGTGATGGTGCCGACGATGAGCGCTGTACGGGTTGCTGAATGCGCTGCATTCCTTGCGAAAAAATACATTACCGCGATGCCAGCGTAGAGTGCTGCTATTCGTCTGGTAACCAACCCTACCGAATCTGTTAACTCTACTTCCCAGGCTGATAGCATTAGAGCAGGCGCAAACATCAAAATGATGGTCAACACTACAAACAAGATAGAACTAAAAACTGAAAGCCGATAAAAAGATAATGATTTGATGATGGTCTCCTATGGTTGATTAGCTAGCTTGGCTGGCTATTTTGTCGAGTGAATCAAGTTTTAACTCTTTACGAATGCCGATATCAACCAATGCAGCAGGCGCAAACCTTCTTAAAAAGCTCAAGCGGCAGGCTAACTTGCCGGCGGCGTAACGTAACTTAGGATGTTTAGCATTGGCGGCTTTCAAAACCACATTAGCAACGACTTTAGGATCGTCACCGCCTGCCACTGCGATTTTAATTAATTTTGCGAGTGCTTTCCGCGCAATATTGTACTCATCTATTTTGGCGTCTACTTCTAGGGTGTTAGCTTCAAACTGCGTATTGGTATAACCAGGTTCAACCATTGAAACACGGATACCTCTTGTTCGTAGCTCATGATCTAGCGATTCTGAAAAGCCTTCTACTGCATGTTTTGTAGCAGCATAGGTTGCCATGTACGGTGCAGGTATCAAGCCAAGGATGGAGCCGATGTTGATGATGCGACCTTCGCCCTGCTTTCTCATATAAGGCACAACAGCGCGCGTCATGCGGACAATCCCAAAAAAATTGGTATCAAAAATCATCTTGCTTTGTTCAATGGAACTCTCTTCGGCGCCCCCGGGAGCTACGCCAAAACCTGCGTTATTCACAAGTAGATCAATCCGCCCTTCAATTTGGACTACTTCTTTTAAAGCAGCTTCTATAGACTCCTCGCTATTCACATCCAGTGCAATCATCTTGTATGAACGTTGAGTGGCTTGTGCTCCTTTACGGCTCGTTCCATAAACCTTATAACCAGAATTTGCGAGTAACTCTGCTGTTGCCGCACCAATACCTGAAGACGCGCCTGTAACAATGGCAACGCCTAATTCTTTCTTGCTCATAATCAATCTCCTATAGGGCTGGATTTTCTAACTTTATAGTGATACTATCGAATCGAAAGTAACTGTAACTATCAATTTGATAGTATGTTACTACCGATTAAATACTTTGTCACTACTAAAACGATATGAACTCAAAAATTAATGCTAATAACTCATGCCCAATCGCACGGAGCCTCGATTTTCTTGGTGACGCGTGGAGTATATTGATACTTAGAGATGCACATGCGGGCCTCACTCGCTTTGAGCAGTTTCGTAAAAATCTCGGTATTGCACCAACAATATTGACCAAACGTCTGGCGACTCTCACCGAAGAAGGTATCTTTGAAAAGAAAATCTATTCAGAACACCCACCTCGCGATGAGTATGTACTGACGGCAGCGGGTCGCGACTTTCTACCAATACTTTTCATGATTGGTGACTGGGGACGTAAATACCGAGGCGGGGGTAAGTTAGTCCGCTTCCTAGATGCTGAAACAGGGACGGATATTAAACCTGTGGTGCTGGATGAAGTAACAGGTGCAAAGATTGGTACGCGACAAATACGAATGGTCGAACCAGATGGGATTGATAACTAAACCTTGCTGGGATTCGTTTTGGGTCGTTGTCTGACTTTTAAGATGAATTACACAATTATCGAATCAATAAAAAACCAGCTAGCGCTGGTTTTTTATTGATTATTCCGTGCTTTCGACGTATGAATTAAACTTTTTGATAGACTTCACTGCCTTTTTTCACGAACTCAATGGCTTTTTCTTGCATACCTTTTTGTAAGGCCTCTTGCTCGCCAATGCCTTGCTCGGCTGCGTAATCACGTACGTCTTGTGAAATCTTCATAGAGCAGAAATGCGGGCCACACATACTGCAGAAATGTGCTTGTTTAGCACCTTCTTGCGGCAAGGTTTCGTCATGGAATTCTTTCGCTTTTTCAGGATCCAGGCCAAGATTGAACTGGTCATCCCAGCGGAATTCGAAACGTGCTTTTGATAAAGCATTGTCGCGAATCTGTGCGCCTGGGTGACCTTTAGCCAAATCAGCCGCGTGTGCTGCGATTTTGTAAGTGATGATACCAACGCGAACGTCTTCTTTATCTGGCAAGCCTAAATGTTCTTTTGGCGTGACGTAGCAAAGCATCGCACAGCCGTACCAGCCAATCATGGCTGCGCCGATACCAGAAGTAATATGGTCATAACCCGGTGCGATATCTGTGGTTAATGGGCCTAAGGTGTAGAAAGGGGCTTCACCGCAATGCTCTAATTGCAGTTCCATATTTTCTTTGATCAAATGCATCGGCACGTGACCTGGGCCTTCGATCATGCATTGCACGTCGTGCTTCCAGGCGATTTGCGTTAACTCACCCAATGTTTTCAATTCAGCGAATTGTGCTTCATCGTTGGCATCGTAGATTGAACCAGGACGCAAGCCATCACCCAAACTAAACGAAACATCGTATTGCTTCATGATCTGGCAGATGTCTTCAAAGTGTTCGTATAAGAAAGACTCTTTATGATGCGCCAAACACCATTTCGCCATGATAGAACCGCCGCGTGACACGATACCGGTCATACGTTTTGCCGTCATCGGGATGTAGGCTAAACGTACGCCCGCATGGATGGTGAAATAGTCCACGCCCTGTTCTGCTTGTTCAATTAAAGTATCACGGAAAATTTCCCAAGTAAGGTCTTCAGCTTTACCATTTACTTTTTCCAGCGCTTGGTAAATAGGTACGGTACCGATTGGCACTGGTGAGTTACGGATAATCCATTCACGCGTTTCGTGGATGTTTTTACCAGTGGATAAATCCATCACTGTATCGCCACCCCAACGGGTACCCCACACCATTTTTTCAACTTCTTCAGAGATTGAAGAACCCAAAGCCGAGTTACCGATATTGGCGTTGATTTTCACCAAGAAATTACGGCCAATAATCATCGGCTCGATTTCGGGGTGGTTAATGTTTAAAGGAATAATCGCGCGCCCACGAGCTACTTCATCACGCACGAATTCTGGCGTGATAACTTTAGGAATGCTTGCACCGAAATCATGGCCTTTATGCTGCGTTTGCAGTAATTCGCTCATGTTCTCGCGGCGTTGGTTCTCGCGAATCGCAATAAATTCCATTTCAGGTGTGATGATGCCTTTGCGTGCGTAATGCATCTGGCTGACGTTCATGCCTGCTTTTGCGCGCAACGGTTTGCGGTGCAGGTTGAAACGCATTTCTGATAGTTCAGGATCAACTAAACGTTGATGACCGAACTCTGAACTTGGGCCGTCCAGTTGCTCAACGTCGTTACGCTCTTCAATCCATTTGGCGCGTAATGCTGGCAAGCCATTACGGATATCGATTTTTACATTAGGATCTGTATATGGGCCTGATGTGTCGTACACCACAACTGGTGGGTTCTTCTCGGCACCAAACGCAGAAGGTGTGTCGCTCAGTGAGATTTCACGGAACGGTACTTGTATGTCGGGGCGTGAGCCTTGCACATAGACTTTGCGTGAATTGGTGAAATTCTTGGTGGTTGCAACATCAATCTCGGCGGTTTCGTTAACGAATTTGGCGAGATTTTTTTGCAGATTTTTGTCGGTGGCGTTCATTTATGCATCCTTGAGATGAAAATACGTAGGATGCAGATATGCTGCTTTCCTACGGCGGCATGACCCGCATCAGGTTCAAAGGGTGATTCTCACTGGCTTATTTTTTCAAATAAATCAGACCCCTAGCAATGGGAGGAATGTACGCGAAAACGCATAAAAACGCAAGAACAGGATGCTAAGCGGACTGCATGAAAAAAATACAAAAATTAGGTGTTTTTTATAAAAAAGTGATATAAATACATTAATTAAACTAATAACGATATACAGGCCACTTTATGGTGCTTATTGCAATTTATTATGCCTTGGCAATTGCCGTGCTTACATTACATTTTACTGGCCATTTAGAACGTTGGAATATGGAATGGCTGGTGTTCGTATTTGCGCTAACAGTATTCCCTGCAGTGCTGTATTTATAAGATTTTCGAATTTATTAACAATCAATGGCGCTATAAGCGCCATTTTGTTTTTAGACCACCCAAAAAATACACCATGTTTGACTAGCTCAGCTAGAGCCGGACACAGTCAAGTAAAGTGCTGGTGACAAACACTTAAGTTATAATAACTTCAAATAAATGGAAGCCACAAAATGACTGAAGTGACACATACTGCGAACAGCGAATCTGCGAGATTCAATATGATCGAACAGCAGATTCGCACTTGGGAGGTATTAGATCCTAGGGTGTTAACCTTGTTAAACGAAGTGCCGCGTGAGCATTTTGTACCTAGTGAGTATGCTGGTTTGGCATTTGCGGATATCGAAATCCCGTTAGGTTTTGGTCAAAGTATGTTACAGCCGAAACTGGAGGCGCGCCTGTTGCAAGCGCTTAATGTGCAAAGCACCCATTCCATTTTGCATGTAGGCACGGGTAGTGGTTACTTTACTGCCTTATTGGCCAGCCTGGCCAGGCATGTAGTTTCGCTGGAAATTAATTCAGCACTGAGTGCATATGCGGCTAGTAATTTGAAACAAAGCAATATTCACAATGTAACCTTGGAACTAGCCGATGGCGCGTTTGGTCGTACTGGTAAATCAAATCAAGAGTTTTATGATGTGATTGTTTATACAGCCTCATCGCCAGTGGAACCTGCAGGTGTGCGGCAACAACTTAATATTGGTGGCTGCATGTTGATTGTGCTGGGTAGCGCACCAGTGATGCAAGCTACTTTAATTCAGCGTGTTTCTGAAACAGGTTTTAAGCAAGATGTGCTATTTGAAACTTGCATTCCAGAGTTGATGAATGGGCCACAAGCGCCGCAATTTGAGTTTTAGGATATCAAGAAAAATATGCAAATTAAAGCATGGTTTATTTTACTTTTACTGCTACCAAACACGCTGTTAGCAGCAGAGGCGACACTTTCAGCAACTAAGCTCGATTCAGCCAAACCCCAGTCACTACTAGATGTATATCATGAAGCCTTGGCTAAAGACCCCGTCTTGGCTTCGGCCTTAAATGCCAATAAAGCCGCGCAAGAACTGATTGAACAAAGCAAAGCGTTGTATCGCCCAGCGGTAAATTTTACTGCTGACGCTAGCACTTCTAATTCGAGTATTCGCTATTTAGATTCAAACAACCCACCTGGTAACTCAAAATATGAAAACTTGAGAGCGGTCGTAGAGGCACGTCAGCCCATTTACCGTAAACAAAGCCTAGTAGAAATCGAGCAATCTAAAACGCAAGTAAGCCAGGCGGATAAGCAATATCATCTAAGTCAGCAAGACTTGATTTTACGTACCACGCAGGCTTATTTTGAAATGTTATTGGCACAAGATAGAATTGATTTAATCATCGCACAAAAGGCCGCCATCTTAAGCCAGCTAGAGCAAGCCCAAGCCACCTTTGATGTAGGCACGGCGACGGTGACCGATGTAAATGAGGCGCAAGCACGCTATGATTTAGTCTTGGCACAAGAAATTGCTGCAATAAACGAGTATGAAATTGCCAAACGCGCAATTGAGGCGATTACCGGCGTCATCCCCAGTAAACTAGCCACTGTAAGATCCGATATTCAAGTGGCGACACTACAGCAGACCATGCAAGATTGGCAACAAGTAGCTAGCCAAAACAATCTGAATATCGCGATTCAGCAAGATGCACTTAAACTGGCAGAACAAGAGGTCGAGCGTGCTAATGCAGGTCACTTGCCAACGCTAGATGGTGTGGCAAGTTATGCTTATAGTTATGCCAATGGCAGCCCATCGGTATTTAGTGCGGGTAATGAGCTCAACAACGGCACAATAGGTTTGCAGCTTGAGATTCCACTGTATCTGGGTGGTGCCGTCAGCTCCCGTGCACGCCAAGCAGTGCACAATAAAAACAAAGCACTGGATGATGTAGAAGTTGCGCGTCGCCAAGCCGACTTAGAAACGCAACGCGCTTATTTCAATTTGAATAGCAGCATTGCGCTGGTGAAAGCGCTCGAGCAAGCGTTAATTTCGAGTCAAAGTCAGCTCGATTCGACCAAATTAGGTTACGAAGTGGGGGTGCGTACCAGTGTGGATGTGCTCAATGCGCAACAACAGTTATTTGTGGCCAAGCGCGAGTTACTGGAGGCACGCTACAGTTACCTGGTTAATATTATTCGCCTAAAAGCAGCCTCTGGCTTGGTGGCTGAGGTAGATTTGCAAGACATTAACCAACAGCTGGTCATTAATTAGCTATTATTCTGGAGCGCTTAATCATGCACAAAATTAATTCTGCTCTAAGCCAATTGGTGATTGTGGATATGCAAGAGAAGCTGGCTAGCGTCATGCCGGCAGACGCGCTAAAAAATGCCCTTAAAAATTGCAGTATTTTGGCGCAAGCAGCAAGCCTGTTAAATGTTCCTGTCGTCGTCACCGAACAATACCCACAAGGCCTAGGCGCCACCTTACCAGAAATAAAACAGCATTTACCACACATCAAAGTCATCGCAAAAACCACGTTTCCAGCCAGTGGTGAGACAAAATTTAACCAACAATTACAGCGTGAAAATTCGCAAGTCATATTGGCTGGCATGGAGGCCCACATTTGTGTGCTACAAACTGCGCTGGATTTATTAGAAGCCAATAAACAAGTATTTGTGGTGGAAGATGCCATACTTTCGCGTAATCCGGCTAATAAGGCCAATGCCATTGCCAGATTGCGGGATGCTGGTTGTATCATTACCAATACCGAATCCGTTGTATTTGAATGGTTAGGCAACGCCAGTCACCCAGCGTTTAAGACGATCTCAGCCCTGATTAGATAGTCACTATTAGGTAGCCGCTACTTAGATAGTCGCCCAGATGAATTGGAAACTCATATTTTTCGTCGCGCTTATTAGTTATGGCGGCTATCAGCATTTTTCTCAGCAGCCTGTCAGTCGAGGCATTGGCATTATGGCTGGTCAGCAGCCTAGCCAAAACTCAATCCAGCAGCAATCAAGTAATCAACATGCTTTCACGCACAATGGTTATTACATTACACCATTAGAGGAGTTTGCCTTGGAGGCGCGCGTGTTGGCTACTAAAGACTATATCTTTGGACGTGAGGCCGCTTTGTCACCAGTCGATCTGGCACTAGGTTGGGGAAAGATGTCGGATGAAGCGATATTAAAAGAGATTAGGATTTCACAATCCAATCGTTTTTATTCCTGGCGTGTGGATCAGTTTCCAATTCCGCGCAAAGAGATAGAAACGCAAAGCGCGAATATGCATATGATTCCTGCCAGCGCCCAAATTGAAAAAACTTTAAAATCAATGCGGCCTGGCCAGGTAGTTAAATTAACAGGCTATTTGATTGAAGCTAAAGCCAAAGATGGGTGGCGCTGGAAAAGCTCACTCACGCGTGATGACACCGGTGCCGGCGCTTGCGAACTGGTGTTTGTAAAATCGCTGTCAGTCAGCTAGCTTAAATAAATCAAACATATTGTTTAATTAACGCCATTTGGCGTTCTGTAGCGCCTGCGTATGCAGCACTAAAATTCAGCGCCGCTTGTTGCATGCTGACCAAATTCACTTTATTTTTCAGTAATTCATCCACTTTTTGCAGCAGGTCTTCCGCATTTTTCACGCGTATGGCGGCGCCCGCCGTTACCGCATCATTGCTGGCCTCAGTAAAGTTAAAGGTGTGCTCGCCGATTAAAATTGGCTTACCGACATGGGCTGCCTCTATCAAGTTTTGCCCGCCCCATGGCAGCAAACTGCCGCCAATAAATGCAATATCACAGGCAGCATAATACGTTGGCATCTCGCCCATGGTGTCGCCCAAAATAATCATTGGCTTAAAGTCCTCATGGATATTGGCATCTGGATGGATGTTGGCTTGCATGGCGGTATTGCCCAAGGCAGATTTTCGTTGATATTGAATACCGCGTTGCTCTAACAGCGCAGCCACGGCGTCAAAGCGCTGCGGGTGACGCGGTACGATGACGGTAAGCAGATTCGGAATTGTGATTTTTGCAAGCGCATCTAAAATCAACGCCTCTTCGCCCTCGCGTGTACTGGCGGCCAAAAATATCAGCTTCTCGCCAAACCGTTTTCTTAGCTGTAAACCTTCACCCAAGCTTGCAGCAGTTGGTTTCACGTCAAATTTTAAATTCCCGGCAGCAGTCACATTCTGTGCGCCTAATGCTTTTAAACGCATCGCGTCATCATTGGTTTGTGCGGCCACTGCGTTTAAACCTTGCAACCCTTCCTGCGCTAATTTACCCAGCTTGGCATACCCACGGGCAGATTTTTCTGAAAGCCTTGCATTTAATAACAACACAGGAATATCGCGCTGTTTGCAAGCCGCAATCAGGTTAAACCAAATTTCAGTTTCCATCATTAAGGCAATGGTTGGCTTAAAGTGCGCTAAAAAACGATGCACTGCTGATGGCACGTCGTAAGGCAAATACACACGCTCAACCTTATTACCATACAAGGCTTCGCCCGCCTCGCGTCCTGTGGGCGTGCCATGCGTGAGTAAAATCTGGTGATGTGGATAAGTGGTTTGCAGTGCGTTAATTAAAGGCTCGGCAGCGCGTGTTTCACCCACTGATACGCAGTGCAGCCAGATAATAGGTTTATTGACAGGTGTGCTGTAAAAACCAAAACGTTCAGGCCAGTGTTTTAAGTAAGCGGGTTGTTTAATGCCACGCCACCATAATTTAAACGGCACAAGTGGCAAAATTAAATACAGCAGCACAGTGTAGTAAAAGCGATTCATGCAGCATTTTCTCACAAAAGTGTCGTTTTTATTTGCGGTACGAAAAACGCAAATAACATGAAACTTTAGGGGCGAATTTGTTACTAAATTACCCACTTAAAATATAGCAAGGAATTTATTTTTATTTTTATTTTTTTAAGAGTAACTACTCACCTTACCCAAATGCAAATACTGGCTTGGTTTTGCAAAAAAGCGCACCAAATTAGCGCAAAAAATGCCTGTCAAAATAGTATTGACGCATACTAAATAAAGGCTTAAATTTCTCCCTGAGGCACAAGATGTTGTGTTTGGATGTTAATTTTTTTGTTAAAAAATTGATTGTAGTTATAAATCACATAGTTAGCGCAGATATACGTTATTACTTACAAAAAAATTATAAAGTTAATAGTAAAAATAAAGATTTATTGAGGGAGTGAGTATGTTGAAAGCAGTTGAGCCTATGGCCAAATCACAAGAAAATGCCAGCGTTGAAATTCCAATCCAATCTGTTTCATTGGACATCTGGGATAAAAAATACCGCTTAAAAGCAAAAAACGGCGACCATGTGGATGCCGATATGGATGCTTCATATTCGCGGGTGGCGCGTGCGTTGGCTGATGTGGAAACGACTGAAGAAAAACGTGCTGAATGGCATGAGAAGTTTTTGTGGGCATTACGCCGCGGTGCAATTCCCGCAGGCCGCATTACTTCTAATGCCGGTGCACTTGAGCACAAGCCTGCTACTTCGACTATCAACTGCACGGTTTCTGGTGTGGTAGAAGATAGCATGGACAACATCCTAAACAAAGTGCACGAAGCGGGCTTAACGCTAAAAGCAGGCTGCGGCATTGGCTATGAATTTTCTACATTGCGTCCAAAAGGCGCGTTTGTGGCGGGTGCTGGCGCATATACATCTGGCCCGCTGTCGTTTATGGATATCTACGACAAAATGTGTTTCACCGTGTCATCTGCTGGCGGGCGTCGCGGTGCGCAAATGGCTACGTTTGATATTAGCCACCCTGATGTGACGGATTTTATTAAAGCCAAACGTGAAAATGGCCGTTTGCGCCAATTTAATCTTTCTTGCCTCATTACCAAAGAATTTATGGAAGCAGTGAAAGCTGACAGCGAGTGGAAGCTGGCTTTCCCTGTGACTGAAAAAGAAGCGATAGTCGATGGCCTGAACGTTAACGACGTGACACAAGTGGTGTGGCGCGAGTGGCCAGTAAAAGGCAAATACCTCACCAAAGCAGATGGCGTAGATGCTGGCAAAGTAGCTTGCCGTGTGTATAAAACCATCAAAGCGCGTCGCCTGTGGGATGTGATTATGTCCAGCACTTACGATTTTGCTGAGCCTGGTTTTATCTTGATTGACCGCGTAAACGAGATGAACAACAACTGGTTCTGCGAGAATATTCGTGCGACCAACCCATGCGGTGAGCAACCATTGCCGCCTTACGGTGCATGTTTATTGGGCTCAGTTAACCTGACTAAATTTGTACGTAATCCATTTACCGATGCAGCTACGTTTGATTGGGCAGAATATCGCGAAGTGGTGGGCGTATTTACCCGCATGCTGGATAACGTGGTGGAAATTAACGGTCTGCCGTTGCAACAACAGCGCGATGAAATCGCCCGCAAGCGCCGTCACGGCATGGGTTACTTGGGCTTGGGCTCAACCTTTACCATGATGAAAATGAAATATGGCGAAGAAGAATCGATTAAATTTACCGATGAAGTAACGCGCGTGATGGCCGAAGAAGGCTGGAACGTGGGCGTGCAATTGGCTGAAGAAAAAGGCGCTGCGCCAATTATGGAAGAGAAATTTGAAGTGACTGCCGATATGCTGGCAAAACGTCCGGAAATGGCGTCTGACGGCATTAAAGTAGGGCAAAAAATCGCCGGCAAAGTGTTGCTAGGTAAATACAGCCGCTATATGCAGCAGTTTCCTGAAGGTTTGCGCAACCAAATCGCCAGCAAGGGCGTACGCTTTACGCATCACAGCAGTATCGCGCCAACAGGCACCATTTCATTGAGTTTGGCCAACAACGCCAGCAACGGTATTGAGCCATCTTTTGCGCACCACTATGCACGTAACGTGATTCGCGAAGGCAAAAAATCGAAAGAAAAAGTCGATGTATTCTCTTACGAGTTACTAGCTTACCGCGAGTTGATTAATCCAAAAGCCATGCCGTTTTCAGATAAAGAAGATGAAAAGCTGCCTGATTACTTTTTAGACTCTTCTACCATTATGGCCAAAGCGCATGTGGATATTCAAGCTGCATCACAAAAATGGATTGATAGCTCTATCTCAAAAACCATCAATGTGCCGACCGATTACGATTTTGAAGATTTTAAAAATATCTACTTATACGCCTACGACAAAGGCCTAAAAGGCTGCACGACCTTTAGATTTAACCCAGAAGCATTCCAGGGCGTGTTGGTTACCGAGAAAGATTTAGAAAACACCACTTATAAATTTACGCTGGATGATGGCACCGAAATAGAAGTAAAAGGCAACGAAGAGATTGAATACGATGGCGAGATTCACAGCGCGGCCAATCTTTACGATGCATTAAAAGAGGGCTACTACGGTAAGTTTTAGGGTAAGTTTTAATTGGCTCGCCCGCAAATGGGCGCATAAAAAAGGGGAAGTTTATGCAAGCAGCAAAAACGTACTTTTTAATTAAAAAACTTTGGTTTAAAAATAACAGGATCGCAAGCTGGTTTAAAAATATGTCGGCTGAGTTTACGCCGTTGCAAGAGTTGCAGTATTTAGGAGAGAAATTATGGCAGTTAAAATAGATAAAAAAATCACTGGCTACGCGCTGGTTAACGAGCAAGATAAACTAGATGCCGCCACCAAAGCGACAGAAGCCAAAGCGCTACAAAGCAACGTGGTTGCCATGGGTGAGCCGCTAAGCCGCCCTGATATTTTGGTGGGCAGCACCTACAAAATCAAAACGCCAGTGACTGAGCATGCGCTTTACATCACCATTAATGATGTGGTGATGCACCCTGATACGCCGCAAGAGCATCGCCGCCCGTTCGAGATTTTTATCAACTCCAAAAATATGGATCACTTTCAATGGATAGTCGCCCTCACCCGCGTGATGTCTGCGGTGTTTCGCAAAGGTGGCGATGTCACGTTTTTGGTGGAAGAGCTTAAAAGTGTGTTCGAGCCAAGTGGCGGCTACTTTAAAAAAGGCGGCCGTTTTGTGCCAAGTTTGGTGGCAGAGATTGGCGAAGTGGTCGAGCAGCATTTGCAATCTATCGGCATGCTTAAAAAGGTTGGTTTAGATGAACACCAACAAAAACTGGTTGAAGAAAAACGCACCGAATACTTTGAAAAGCACGCCAAAGCAGGTGAGGAAATGACGGCAGAAGGCTTCCCTAAAGGCGCGCAGCTGTGCAATAAATGCCAAACTAAAGCCGCAATTATTATGGATGGTTGTTTAACGTGCTTGAATTGCGGTGAGAGTAAGTGCGGGTAATTACTATTGATTACTTTAACCGATGAGCGAGGGTTAATTTTCAGCCCAAAAAGCTGGGCTGAAATCGAAGAAATTCCAGGTTACGTTAAAGGGATAGACCCCGCCAAGCATAAGCTCAAAGCAATCATTGGTAGTTATCACCTAAAAGATATTCACTGCGGTTTGTCTTGTAACACAGCGCATGACAAAGGATATATTGCACAAACTCAAAGTGGTGCAGTTACAAATATAGGACATATCTGCGGTCAAAAATATTTTGGTGTAGATTTCACCACCTTTGCTAATCAGCATAACCGTGAAGTTACAGCGAAAAGTAACCGTGACTTACTGTCAACTTTTAGCCTTCAATTGGACGACTTGGAAATTGAAATTTGTGAGTTAAGAAAATCTGAGTTTGGAATAGATTGGATTTATAAAACCTCTCAAAATTTAATTAATAATGGTAAAGAATGCCCTGACGAAGTTGTTAGAGCAATTCAGGTAATGATTAGGGCTCGTTCTAATGTGCTTCAAAAAGAAAGAGAAGCCACTGAAGCAGAGACTAAAGCCGCTGAACTTTCTCAAAGACGGAGAGTGAATAAACCTCATTATATTCAAGAAGATATTGCCGTCATTTCTGGTCTGCAAGTTTTATTTAAAGAGAATGATTTAAAAGACTTGGTTGTTATGGAGTTAGAAGAAAAGATTAAATCTTTTAAACAATTAATTATTGATGATCTACCTCATTCAGAGTTGGCAAGTTGGGCGAAATGGGTAAGTTTGGTAGATAGTACTAAAGACAAAGTTAAAGTTTCGATGCAAGCGGGAAGAAGTTTACTCAAAACATCTAATTTATACCCATTTAAAGAAATATTAAGTGATGAAGATTTCGATAAATTTTCTACATTTTTAAAAAAACTACCAACGTAATACAAAAAGGCACCTCACTGCCGCTTTATCCTTCGGTCTTAGCGCCGCATCTGGGCGGCTGCGGAACTCGTGCTTTCAGCACTCAAGCAGTCCTCGCCGCTTATCCATCTGCCGCTCAAGCCGAAGGCGCGGCAAAGGGGAAAGGTAGTAGCGTAATTACGATTGCGACCCTTAACTTGCTTGCACAACCAATAAAATTTATGCTTTGTTAGCTTATAGTGATTAAAAGTTTTAAGGGGAAATTTAATGAGCAAAGAAGCAAAAATAATAATAATGCATGCTGAGGAGTTGTTGTTTGGGAGAGTAATGGCAGGTATGCCAGATTTAATTAGAAATTTTTTTACAGGCTTCTACTATATTGCAATAGGCGTTGAAAGATTTTTTCTGCCGATTATGAAGTTCATAAAGATGCTTATAGCCTTATTAATTTTGGCTGCATTAATTTCATTCTATTTCAATCAAGAAGGAGATTTTAAGCGAGTCCTAATATTTTTCAGCATAATTATTCCCATTAGTTTGGTTGTTTTTGCACGGCCAAACACTTATTGTTTTGATATGGTTTCGTCTAAGCAAATTTCTGAATTGGCGGATGTTATTCAGGCGAACGGAATGAAGTTAGATTACGAACTGACTATTTTTAGAGAAGTGATAGAATTGGCAAAAAACAGAGTTGAACAAAGGAACAAACATTATTATTGGCTTTTTGTAACGTATGTTGGGTCTTGTATTTTTATGCTTGATTTAATTGCAAAATTTACTTTTAAAATTGGCGAGTTTGATTTACAAGCTTTTATTGATGCCATGAGTTTGCCTGTTATTCTTTTCCTTTTGTTCACACCAATATTTTTTGTATCAGTTCACTCTTACAAGAAGGCCAATGATGCTGTATTTCAATTAATAAAGTTATCAATATGTGAAGTTCAATATCGTATATTTAAACAATCGGCAACAAATAAACGCAAAAAAAGATGTGCTTAGTTCGTCTTGTAGGGTGGGTAACCTGTTTCCAGCGTGGACTGTTAACTACCCAACGCAAACACTATAAAACCTGTCTTTCAAACTCCGTCATTCCGTACAAGCGTAGCACGATACAGAGTCCATTAGTTTCGTTAGTTTTAATTTTAAAAATGGATTCCCGCATTCCCCGGAGTGACGTGTTGAGGGTTTAAGTTGCTTATAAATATTGATTAAAACATACGAGGGTTCTCCATCAGCTAAACCTTTAACTAAAGGGGTCAGCATCGATTTGTTTTAGTGCAAATGTAGAACCCACACTTTCAGCACTGCTTGTTCATTTGCCGGTAAGCAAAAAATAAGCTTGCAGCAAAGTTGGAATTCAAAGTCAAGTCATGCGAATGCGATAAATAGATGCTCTGTAAGGCTCATGGATATTGGCTTGCAGAGCATATTCATTCGTATACTAAAAAGTTATTCTTTCAATGTCGCCATATTAATCACAAAACGATATTTCACATCTGCCTTGATCATGCGTTCATAGACCTCATTAATATCTTGAATCGCGATGAGTTCAATATCAGACGTAACATTATGCTCCGCACAAAAATCTAACATTTCTTGAATTTCTTTAATGCCACCAATTAATGAGCCTGCGCGGCGCATGCCATTTGATTAATGGAGCTTGTTTGAATAGCTTTTAAACCAGTTTTCGAATTGCTTAGGCGGTAAGGCTTGGCTAAATAAAAATCCTTGTGCCTCGTCGCACCTATGGTCACGTAAATATGCCATAGCCTCTTGCGATTCTATACCTTCGCCAACCACCTTTAGGTTCATGTTGTGTCCAAGCCCGATAATGGCTTCGATAATAGATTGTTTCGGCAGATCGGTATCAATGCGGTGAATAAAAGACTGATCAATTTTGAGTTTGTCGATAGGAAGTCGTTGTAGCAGGCTTAAGCTGGAATAACCCGTACCAAAATCATCGAGCGCAATCTGGACGCCTAGGGCTTTGATTTCATTAAGCGTATTCACTGATTCCTGAATATTGTCCATGATCATGGTTTCCGTGATTTCGATCTGCAGATAGCCGGGATTAATGTGGGAATTCTTGATCGCGTTGAGCAAATTAGCAGCGAATTCGCGCTGACGAAATTCCAGAGCCGACACATTGATGGAGATGCTAATCGACGGTAGTCCAGCCTTAATCCAGGTTGCGTGCTGGCGGCAAGCTTCGTTTACCACCCATTTACCCACACTTTCTATAAGGCCAGCAGCTTCAGCAATCGGGATAAAGTCTTCCGGACTCAGCAATTCGCCATCTTCACCGAATAGGCGGAGCAAGGCTTCAACGCCAACCACATGACCATTTTTAATATCGATGATGGGTTGGTAATAAAGCATCAGGCCTTGCTCATCTATCACGTGTTTCAAATGGATTTCCAGTAATAACAGGTCATTGGCGCGTTCATTGTGCCCAGGTGTATAAACCTTATAGTTATTGCGACCGTCTTTCTTGGCTGAGTACATGGCTAGATCGGCGCAGCGAATCAGTGTTTCCAGATCCTTGGCATGCCTATCGTAAAAGCTGATGCCAATAGAAGGCGAAAGGCTAATCGTCAGACCATCGATGTCAAAAGGCTGTGTTACTTTGTTGAGTATATGCTGAGCCACTGTTTCGGGCTCAATGTCGGCATGGATGCGCGGCAACATGATGATGAATTCATCGCCACCAAGCCGGCAAGCGATATCTTCTTTTCTGATACAGCTGAGCAGGCGACGAGCAACTTCTTGCAATACTTTATCACCGACTTTATGGCCATAAAGGTCGTTAATCGGTTTAAATCGATCTAGGTCAATGAACAATATCGCACTTTCTACCCCTGCCCGTTCTGCCATGGCAAATAAATGCTCGCAGTACTCATACAGTAAACCTCGATTGGGTAAGCCGGTTAGGATATCGTGCTGCGCCGTATCACGTAACAATTTTTCGGTGTGCTTGCGTTCCGAGATATCCATGGTCGTGCCAATAAGCCGGTAAACTCGCCCCTGCTTGTTGTAGAAACTCAGTCCTTTGGCAGATATCCAGCGTTCTATGCCATCTTCTAGCCCTATAGTGCGGTATTCCATTTGATATCGGCTCTTAATTTCTCCCACCATAATGTCTTCGATTGTCTTTCGGACCATTTCCCTATCATCCGGATGCAGTCCGCTGAAAAAAGTAACCAGCGTAATATCGGCCTCGGGCGGCAAACCAAAATGATGCTTGGTTCTGGCATCCCAGATAATTTCGTCGGTTTCAACATTGTGGTCGAACAAACCAATCTCAGCTGCCTCGGTGGCCAGCATGAGTTTCTCATTGGTTTTGCGCAGCTCTTCCGCCGCTTCATCACGTTGCTGCGTTGCCAGCATTTTTTCCGTGGTCTCATGGCAGGCGCAAAACAAACCACTTACCTTGCCGTTCTCGTCGCGAATTGGGCTAAAGGAAAAAGTGAAATAAGTTTGCTCTGCGTAGCCATTGCGATGGAGGGTGAAAGGTAAATCATCGGCCCAAAAAGATTCGCCCGATAGTGCTGAATCGACCATGGGTTTGAGTTCGGGCCAGATGACTGCCCAAAGTTGAGCAAAAGGCTTGCCTAAGGCCTGTGCCGGATCAGCACCTTTTGTACCCAATATAGGTAAGTAGGCATCGTTGAATAAGAATGTCAGGGATGAACCCCAAGCCAGAAACATAGGGTGCCCACAATTGAGCATAATGTTTAGCGCACCACATAAAGGCTGAGGCCATTGCTTAATTGGCCCTAATGGTGTGATGGACCAATCTATTTCATGCAGCAAACTACCGATTTTACCGCCACCAATTAAAGACCGCATGGCTGGAAGCGAGGTTGCTCGGTCTTCTTTCGGCGAATTGTGCTTCATAATGAGTCACATATGTGCAATAGTTCAACATGAGTTAAATCCACATATTAAGACAACTTAGAAAATCTTTAATTCACTTATAGTTATTAAGTATAGTGACTAGGGAACACAGCTATCTTGATTGATGAAAAATATCAATCAACTCTACACAACTAACGGCAAACCCATATCCATCCTAGCCAACCGCTGAGCCATTTTGATAGTTGATTCGCTGAAATTTTCGATGTCAGTATCAGCTAAAGAGATTTGTTTATATTTCTCATAAGCTGACTCAAATGAAGATTCTTTGATGAATGCAATCAGCTGGGTGTAGCGATCACGTTGTTTAGTGTTATCACTTTTAGTCTGTTCACAATACAGGTTTTCTAAATGCATAGAGAAACAGGCAACAAATTCAAGCTCAATACTATTGCTGATTACAGTTTCATTCATGCGTGTAAGTTAGTTCGATTTAGGTGAGTCTATATCCAAAATGTCGTTAATCATCTCCAACCTGAGTATTGGGCTTTCCAGTTGCATGAGACGTTGCTTCTGTGACAATGGGATATCCAGTAGCTCAACCCATCGGTTGGCAACCCAAGCAGCATCATCAAATTTATAGGGTTCAATTACAGGTAGATCAGTTAGCAAAATACCCTGGCTAGGTAAGGACTCAAGTAATCGTTGAAGGCTGCTGCTGGCGATTTTGAGGTCTTCTGGAATGGGCAACTCGGCATCATTAGCTACATCTGTCACTTCACCAATTACCAACCCATCTGCTTGTTGGGTGAACGCGTTAACCTTGACCCTGTGATACCCAACACAGCGAATCATCATGAGGCCAATTGTACTGACATCAGCATCGGAAATCTCTACCGAAGTACCAATCTTTGCAAATGGAAAGTTTCCTTCTGGATCGGTCTCACCTTCCGGCAATACTGTAACGACTGCAAAGGGTGACTGATTCCTGATACAGTTTGTAACCATATCCAGATATCGTGCCTCGAAAATACGAAGAGGCAAAAGTCCTCCGGGACAGACAACCACATTGAGTGGAAATAAGGGTAATGAGTAATTTTTCATGATCTAGTCAGGCTATTAATAGACAGTTTCATTCAAATTTCAGTTTCTAATTAATATCAATCAACTTAATAAAATGGTAGCGAAGCAATAAACCGCGATAATACCTATTATGATAGTGACAACTGCAAGCCTGAGTAAACGTATACGGTTTAGCTCAATTCTATTTATAAGCTGAGCATTTTGGTCAGCAAGAGCTTTCATCAGTTCAGCTGATGTGAGCATTTGATTGTGCAGATCGGTATTGGCAGCTTCTAGTGTCTTTAACTTATCTTTTAGCCAGTTTATTTCCTGATCCTCTGAGGTGAATACATTGCGCACCTCCAATTCTTGCTTTGGAGATTTTCGTGCAACAGTGCTCCATAATTTCTTTGCATTTTCAGCAATCACAGGGGCATTTCTTGCCACCTCTCCCCATGGAACAGCTTTTAATAATGTGAGCCAATTTAGAGCCATAACAACCTTTCTAATTAACTAACAAAATGCCCTGTAACCAGCATGCATATTGGCTTCAGAGCATCTTCTCTCCATATACTAATTAAGTTATTCTTTTAATGTCGCCATATCAATCACAAAACGGTACTTCACATCTGCCTTAACCATGCGTTCATAAGCCTCATTAATATCTTGAATGGCGATGAGTTCAATATCAGACACAATATTATGCTCAGCACAAAAATCTAGCATTTCCTGAGTTTCTTTAATGCCACCAATTAATGATCCTGCAATTTGCCTGCGTTTAAAAATTAAATTAGCGATATTTGGTGAAGGGTGAGCATGCTCTGGTACGCCATTCAAACACATGGTGCCATCCCGTTTTAATAGCTCTGTAAACACATCCAGATTATGTGCCGCAGCTACAGTATTCAAAATGAAATCAAAACTTTTAAGATGTTTTTTCATCTCGTCCGGATTTTTGGAGATGACAACTTCATCTGCGCCTAAACGTTTTGCATCTGCCACTTTATCGGGTGATGTCGTGAATAACACCACATGTGCACCCATGGCATGCGCTAATTTAACACCCATATGGCCTAGGCCACCTAACCCCACAATACCTACTTTGCTGCCTTTGCCTACCTTCCAATGCCTTAATGGGGAATAAGTAGTAATGCCTGCGCATAACAAGGGCGCTACTGCAGCTAGGTCTAACTTTTCTGAAACATGCAGCACAAAATGTTCATCTACCACTATTTGGTTAGAATATCCGCCATAAGTCATTTTGCCAGTGTGTTTATCTGGGCTGTTATAGGTAAACACCTCATGGTCGCAGTATTGCTCTAACCCATCTGCGCAATCTGGGCACACTCTGCATGAATCAACCAGACAGCCTACGCCAGCTAAATCACCTACTTTAAAAGCAGAAACATCAGCACCTACATTTGTTACCCGTCCTACGATTTCATGCCCTGGCACCACTGGGAAAACAGAGTTTTGCCACTCATTCCTCGCGGTATGTAAATCTGAATGGCAAACGCCGCAAAACAAAATTTCTATTTGTACATCTTTAGGGCCGACTTCGCGCCGCTCAAATTTAAATGGCGCGAGTGGTTCTTTGGCTGAATGTGCTGCGTAGCTAAT
Source organism: Methylotenera sp. (assembly GCA_036675645.1). Lineage (GTDB taxonomy): Bacteria > Pseudomonadota > Gammaproteobacteria > Burkholderiales > Methylophilaceae > Methylotenera_A. The sequence goes on from JAKFEP010000022.1 coordinate 22,445, forward strand.
AGATTTAGTCATTTACTGCTCCTAATAATTATGTTCTTAATTAATATGTTCTTAATTGATTGACCTGAGCTGAATTGATTCATAATAGTTGAGAGGATAATCAAGACTTTTAACCTAGCTGCTACAGGTTCTTGTAGCGACAAGCCCAGCTGCTGAATTTAGCTTAAAACAAATAGTTAATGCAATAAAAAGGTGCTCTGCAGACCGGATGAATATTGGCCTGCAGTGCACCTATTAATTGTATATTCAATTAAATTAAGCTGTGTTATTTAGATATTCTTAGTCACCCAGCTTAAGTAGCATTTAAGAATGTTTGCTCATTTTGCTGGCAGTGTAGATACTATATAAAGCAGAAAGCCCTACAAGTACATAAACTAGCCTTGAAATTGTGGTCATTTCGCCAAATAACGTAGCGACCAAATCGAAATTAAAGAGCCCTATCAAGCCCCAATTTACCCCGCCTACAATCAATAGCGTCATTGCAATCCAATCCATTGCAGACATACTTCTGCTTAAATTATAGCTAGCAATATTGCCGGAAGTTGTGCTGCTACGGCGATCCATCATGTGCCGTCTTTCTGATATGGTAGCCATCATATTCTCCTAGTTTAGTTAAAGTTAGTTAGTAGCATTTGTATTTTGCACCGATGCACGCATCAATCTGTACGCTCACACACATAATGCAAATAAATTATCCAGTAAGATAAGTGAGTATGGTTTTGTAGACGATCTCTATGGCTATTGCTCAAATTCGTATTGGTATTTCAGGCTGGCGTTATGCGCCTTGGCGTAAAGTGTTTTACCCCAAAGACTTGATTCAAAAGCGCGAGTTGGAATTTGCTTCCCGCGCCTTACCAACGATAGAAATCAACGGCTCTTTTTATGCTTTGCAGCGGCCAAGCAGCTATTTGCAATGGTATGCACAAACGCCGCCTGACTTTGTATTTAGCGTAAAAGCAACCCGATATATCACGCATATTCTTAGGTTGCGAGATATTGAAAAGCCGATGGCGAATTTCTTCGCATCTGGCTTGCTGGCGCTTAAAGAGAAGCTAGGGCCTATCTTGTGGCAGTTTCCGCCAAGCTTTCGCTTTGATGCAGATTTGTTTGAGGCTTTTCTTAAATTATTGCCAGCCGATACTTATGCCGCAAGCAAACTGGCGCAAAGTTGTGAACCAATGATGCAGGGTCGCGATTATATTGAAACTGACGAAAACCGACCTCTGCGGCATGCCGTGGAGATACGCAACAAAAGTTTTGAAACACCGGATTTTGTTGCATTATTGCATCAATATAAGGTGGCGTTGGTGATTGCAGACACGGCGGGTAAATGGCCTTATAAAGAAGACATTACGGCTGACTTCACCTATTTGCGTTTGCATGGTGCGGAGGAGTTGTATGCCAGCGGTTATACGGATAAAGCCTTGGACAACTGGGCAGCGCGAATAGAAGCCTGGAGCAAAGGTGAGCAGCCTAAAGATGCACACCTGATTTCTGACAATAAGCCATCACCCCGAAAATCGCGCGATGTTTATTGTTATTTCGATAACGATATCAAAGTGAAAGCACCCTTCGATGCGCGTAAACTTTTAAGGCGGCTAGATTTAGAATCTGGTCTGGCTGAACTTGATTGGTCTCACGCGGATGAGCCTGGTGAGCTCAACCCGACCAAAGCGCGCGGCAAAAACCCCCGTTAAGTAGGCATTTAAACTAGCGACGTATAGACCTCGCTGTTTTACATCTGTTAATTTTTAATCAAAAATGACCGTTTTATTTGCGTAAAGCAAAATACGGTTTTCAATATGCCAACGCACTGCTTTACTCAACACAATGCGCTCTAAATCACGGCCTTTTTGTATCAAATCCTCTACCTGGTCACGGTGCGATATCCGGTCAATATCCTGCTCAATAATCGGGCCTTCGTCCAGCACTTCTGTCACATAATGGCCGGTGGCGCCAATCAGTTTAACACCACGCTCAAACGCTCTGTGATAAGGTCGCGCGCCAATAAAAGCAGGCAAAAACGAGTGGTGGATATTAATTATGCGCTGTGGATAGCGCGCCACAAAATCGGGCGACAAAATCTGCATATAGCGCGCCAGTACGATTAAATCAATGTTGTAATCATCGAACAACTTAAACTGCGCAGCCTCAACTTCAGCTTTCGTTTCCTTGGTCACTGGCAAGTAATGAAAATCGATGCCATAGAATTTTACCAGCGCCTCGGTATCACGATGGTTGCTAATCACCAGTGGAATTTCGCACGCCAGCTCACCGCTTTTATGACGATGCAACAAATCGGCTAGGCAGTGGTCATATTGCGACACCATAATGGCTACGCGGGTTTTGTGTTGCGATAATTTGAGCTGCCACTGCATGCCAAACTTGGTGGCAATTGGCGCAAATGCTGGGCCGAAACTGGCTTCAACTAAATTAAAGTTGGCTAAATCCCACTCGACCCGCATTAAAAAAAGATTATTTTCTGCATCTTGATGCTGGTCTGCGTGTAAAATATTGGCATTGTGCTGATATAAAAAATCAGCGATTGCCGCCACAATGCCACGCGCATCAGGGCAGGTAATTAATAAGGTTGCAGTGTTTTTCATAAGCACAAGGTTTTCAGGTATTTTAAAATAAAGCGTTTTAAATATTTGTGCCATTATACCCAATAACAAAGTATGCCTAAATCAACAACAGTAATTAACAACCAGTTAACGATTTGAATATGAGCCAAGCAGCTGAAATGCAAGCCACTGAACAACACGCTAATAGCGCACCCAACATTGTGTTGGCCAATCCGCGCGGTTTTTGTGCAGGGGTAGATCGCGCCATTATCATCGTGGAACAAGCCTTGGAAAAATTTGGCGCACCGATTTATGTGCGTAATGAGGTAGTGCACAATAAATTCGTTGTTGATGAGCTGCGCGCTAAGGGTGCAATTTTCGTTAACGAGTTAGACAAAATACCTGCAGGTAGCACAGTGATTTTTAGTGCACATGGTGTTTCAAAAGCCGTACGTGCAGAAGCTGAAAGCCGCGGCCTGACAGCGTTTGACGCCACCTGCCCATTGGTGACAAAAGTGCATATCGAAGTCGCCAAAATGCGTCAAGCTGGCATGGAGATTGTGATGATAGGCCATAAAGGCCACCCCGAAGTTGAGGGAACCATGGGTCAAGTGGAAGGTGAACCGACTAAACAAGGCATGTATTTGGTGGAAACACCTGAGGATGTGGCTAAATTGACCGTAAAAAATCCAGACTTGCTCGCTTATGTTACACAGACCACGCTTTCAATGGATGATGCGGCCATGGTAATTAACGCATTGCAGAAGCGCTTCCCGAATATACATGCCCCTAAAAGCGATGACATTTGCTACGCGACGCAAAACCGCCAAGATGCGGTGAAAATTATGTCCAAGGATTGCGACTTGGTGATTATTGTCGGCTCGCCCAATAGCTCTAACTCCAACAGGTTACGTGAAGTGGCCAGGAATCAAGGTGTTGAGGCTTATATGGTAGATAACGCTAGTTACTTAAAAGCAGAATGGCTGCTAGGTAAGCAAAAAATTGGTGTTTCAGCGGGTGCATCGGCACCAGAAATCTTGGTAAAAGAAGTGATCGCGTCACTGAAGAATATGGGAGCCAAGCAAGTGGAAGAGCTGCATGGCGTGGTGGAAAGTGTGGTGTTTCAATTGCCTAAAAACTTAACTTCTGCACCCAATAAGTTTTAAGTACTCAGACAAATCTTAAATACTTTGCAAAACTGATTCTTCTTTCCTGGCTTTGACCTACAAAACTCCAATCTCCGCGCTAGTTTTAATTTATACACCAGATCTACAAGTATTGCTGATGGAGCGGGCTGATAAAGCGGGGTTTTGGCAATCGGTAACGGGTAGTTTAGAAGGCGATGAAACGCCAAAACAAGCGGCGATACGCGAGGTGATGGAAGAAACCGGCCTGGATGCTGCAAAGTACGGTTTACAAGATTGGCAAGCTTCTAATGTATATGAAATTTATCCGCATTGGCGTCACCGTTATGCACCTGGTGTGGTTGAGAACACTGAGCATCTTTTTGGTTTAGAACTTCCTAACAAGCTGGATATCAAACTAAATCCAGATGAGCATGTGTGCTATCAATGGGTGGATTGGCGCGAAGCCGCCAAGCTCGTTTTTTCCTGGACCAATGTTGATGCACTAAAAAGATTAGGTGAGCGACATCAATTAGCTTTGTAAATTGTAAAGTACGACTTAAAATTAAACCATGCAAACAGCCACAATAAAATTTGAGAAATTCCAAGCAGTAGAAGACGCTGACTGCCAGCGCCGTATTATTGCTGCGCGCAATAAATTAGGTAAACGTTTGGTGATTTTAGGTCACCACTACCAGCATGAAAGCGTATATCGCCACGCCGATTTCACTGGCGATTCACTCAAATTGTCCAAATACTGTGAAGATTTAGACGCCGAATTTATTGTATTTCTAGGCGTGCATTTTATGGCTGAAGTGGCCGATATCTTAAGCCGCCCTGAGCAGATAGTCGTGTTACCAGATTTAGCCGCAGGTTGCAGCATGGCCGACATGGCTAATTTGGCCAAAGTAGAGCGCAGTTACCGCGAGTTGAATAAGGTGCTGAACTTTGATGAAAAAATCACTCCCGTCACTTATATTAATTCTGCGGCCGATTTAAAAGCGTTTTGTGGCGAGCACGGCGGCATTGTATGCACCAGCACCAACGCGCCAAAAATACTGGACTGGAGTTTTAAACAACGTGAAAAAGTGTTGTTTTTCCCTGACCAGAATTTAGGCAGATGGTCAGGTTATAAAATGGGCATTCCTTTAGAGCAAATGCCAATTTGGGATCCCGATCAACCGATGGGCGGCTTAACTGTCGAGAAAATCCAAAATGCAAAAATCTTGCTTTGGAAAGGCCACTGCGCCGTACATCAAATGTTCCGCCTGCAAAATATCGAGCATTTCCGGAAATTGCATCCTGATGGCCAGGTGATTTCGCATCCTGAAGCGCCGTTTGAAGTGTGCTTGAATTCTGATTTTGTCGGCTCAACTGAGTACATTTTAAGAACCGTTTCTGAAGCACCACCCAACACCAAATGGCTGGTCGGCACAGAGTTGAATTTGGTTACTCGTTTAGCCGAACAAATGAAACCGCAAGGCAAGCATGTGCAATTTATGAGCCACGTCGTGTGTGAATGCTCAACCATGGCGCGCATTGATCCACAGCATTTGGCCTGGACACTGGAAAACTTGGCCGAAGGCAATGTGGTCAACCAAATCAAAGTGCCTGCCCATGACGCGAAACTCGCCAAACTCACCCTAGATCGCATGCTAGCGGCTTCATAGAACATGATGGAGGTCTGCGCGCTTTGCGTCCCAACGTCGCATCTTGTACTTTGGCAAGATGACTTTTGCCGTGTCTTGTTATTAAACGATGCAGATTATCCCGCTTATTGCCGGGTTGAACTGCTCGCACACACCAAGGAAATGACGGATCTTCCACCAGCTGAGCGTGCGCGGATGATGAAAACGGTATTTGCAGTAGAGCTGGCTATTCGCGAGATTTTTAATCCGGATAAAATCAATTTAGCCAGTTTGGGCAACAAAACCCCACATTTGCATTGGCATGTGATTCCACGTTTTGAGGATGATAAGCATTTTCCAAATTCGCACTGGGGTGAGGTGATGCGGGATGGTAACTTTGCACCATTAGATGAAGACAACATCAACGATTTAACGCAGAAGATTTCAACACATATTCAATGTGCATTGAGTAGTTAAAACAACAATTAAATCACTAGCCGGTCAACCACCTTGCCATTAATGAGATGGCTTTCAATGATCTCATCGATATCTTCGTTATCGACAAATGTATACCAAACCGCTTGCGGGTAAACCACCATTAGTGGGCCTAAGCTGCATCGGTCTAAACAACCTGAACGGTTAATACGCACTTTACCTTCACCGCTTAAACCCAGTTTTTTTACACGCGCTTTCATATGATCGAACGCTGCTTCAGCGCCTTTATCCATGCAGCAAGCCTCGCCGTTGTCGCGTTGGTTGAGACAAAAAAATACGTGGTATTGGTAAAAGTTTTCTGTCATATTCGATTCAATTAAAAATTGATTCCCGTCTACACTGGGAATGACGACTGCTCAGTCATTTAAATTTCACTTTTAGGCTAGGCATTTTTGCGCAGACAGTACGCATTGTACGGCAAGCAAAAATAACGCTGCATAAAAATGAAAGATAATGGCTATTGTGTTGAGAGTGCGTCGTCTTGGGTAAAAGTCCACGTCCTTGTAATGCTCAAAATATCCGTATCACGCTTAATATCTTCCGGAAACACCGCATAGGGCGCCCCCAGTTCGACAATACGCTTGGCTGCCTCATCCAGTACTTTGTGGTTTGAAGGTTGGTCGATGACCACGCTTTCTAAACTACCGTCGGCTTTGATCGACACCGTCATGCGCAATTGACCATACAATTTCTGCGCTCTGGCTGCTTCCGGGTAATTCATATTACCGATACGCTCTACCTTTTGCCGCCACGATTCCACGTACAGCGCAAATCGATATTCCTTAGTACGTGCACCAATGAATTTGCGTTTAGGGCGTTTTTGATATTCCTCCTGCCGCTTGTCAATTTGCGCTTGCAGCCTATCCATCTCTAAGCTGGCGGCAATTAAATCGGCACGATCCAGCGCCTTGGCCTTCGCTTTTTGCTCACCCATTTCTGGCTCAGCCGAGGCTGCATTTTGCGTAGGGTTCGATTCTATTTTTTTTATACCATTAATTTGTGTCAGCAACTCTTGCGCTTGTTTTTCTAGGTCATCTACACGTTTTTGTTCGCGCGCTTCCTGCGCCTTTAGCTTGGCCGATTTAGCTGCACTGTGTGCCTCTGAATTTGGTTTTAATTTAATTTCGGTAGTTTTTTGTTTGGGAGCTGGCAGTGCAGTTTTCATCTGCTTGTTTTTATCGGTGTTGCCGCCACGGTCTAAATTTGCTTGTGCCAACAACTCAGCTTTATCTGGTGCAGTTTTGGTTTTTGCATTGACCAACACCACCTCAAGTGAGGGTAATTTATCGGCTAATTTTCTGAGTTCTGGCTCAAACTTAATGCTTAAAATGACACCATGAACGAGTACAGAAAGCCAAATCGCAATGGTAAATGCGCTGACGGTTTTTACGGCTGCCACGGCTGTCGCTCTGGCTGCAACCTCTGTTTGTTTCAACACTGCACTCAAACCCGCGTGTTCTCCGTTTTATATGTAATTACTTACTTTAATGCATCCATTATTTTCTGGTGCACGCCGCCAAAGCCGCCATTACTCATGACTAGGATATGGTCACCTGATTTTGCATTATTTGCAATGGCTTGCACTAATTTTTCTAAATCATCAAAGGTGTGGCTTTTGTGGGCAATACTTTGTAATGCTTCTGCTGCATCCCAACCCAAATTTGCGCCATAGCAAAACACTAAATCTGCCTGCTTTAGGCTAGCTGGTAAGGCGGCCTTCATTACACCCAGTTTCATGGTGTTGCTACGCGGTTCTAGCACGGCCAAAATACGCGCTGTGCCCACTTTGGCACGTAAACCTGCTACCGTCGTTTCAATTGCGGTGGGGTGATGCGCGAAGTCATCATAGACAGTGATATTATTGACCACGCCTTTGATTTCCATGCGGCGTTTAACATTTTTAAATTCGCCTAACGCCTCAATGGCAATGCACGGTGCAGCGCCTACATGCCGCGCGGCGGCGATGCAGGCTATCGCATTCATGCGGTTGTGTTTACCCAGCAAATCCCAGCTAACATTGCCTTGACGTTCGCCATTCAACAGCACGTCAAAACGCCCTTGGGCATCTACATTTTGCACTTGCCAAGCTGTTGCTTTACCAGAGCCATCTGTGCCAAAAAACTCCAAATTACTCCAACAACCTTTGGCTATCACGCGCTCTAGACTATCTTGTTGATTACTCACTACCAAGCCTTGTTGCGGAACGGTGCGTACTAAATGGTGAAACTGCTTTTCAATGGCCGCCAAGTCATCAAAAATATCCGCGTGGTCAAACTCTAAGTTATTCAAAATAGCAGTGCGTGGGCGGTAGTGCACAAATTTTGAGCGTTTATCAAAAAACGCTGTGTCGTATTCGTCAGCTTCAATCACAAAAAATGGTGATGTGCTTTTGCTGTCTTGTTTCGGTGTTTGCGGCAATCGAGCTGAAACACCAAAATTCTCGGGCACACCACCAATCAAAAAACCTGGTGCCAAACCTGCATATTCTAAAATCCACGCCAACATAGATGCGGTCGTGGTTTTGCCATGCGTACCCGCAACTGCCAACACCCACTTGCCTTGCAGCACATTCTCAGCCAACCATTGCGGGCCTGAAATATAAGATAACCCAAGATTGAGAATTTCTTCCATCAGTGGATTTCCGCGCGAGACCACATTGCCAATCACGTAAATATCGGGGTTAAGCTTAGTTTGCTCAGGTGAGAAACCTTCAATCAGCTCTATGCCCTGTGCCTCAAGCTGTGTACTCATGGGCGGATACACATTGGCATCACAGCCAGTAACGCGATGCCCAGCCTGCTTGGCCAGCACTGCAATACCGCCCATGAACGTGCCGCAAATACCTAAGATGTGAATGTGCATAATCTCGATTTTCTTAACTTAAATTCGGCGCAAGCCAACGCTCTAAATACTCTTTTGGTAAGTTTCTGCGGTTTGCCATATCTTCCAACTGATCAACGCCAATTTTATCCACACTAAAATATTTTGCTTCTTTATGTGCAAAGTAAAAACCGGAAACTGCCGCCGCTGGCATCATGGCGAAGCTGTCAGTAAGCTGCATGTCGATTTCATCGCATTGCAGTAGTTTAAACATATCGGCTTTTACCGTATGGTCTGGGCAAGCAGGGTAGCCAGGCGCTGGACGAATGCCTTGATATTGCTCTTTAATCAGCGCATCTACGTCAAGTTTTTCTTCTGCAACATAACCCCAAAAATCGGTACGAACCCGCTCGTGCATATACTCAGCAAAGGCCTCTGCAAGGCGGTCAGCCAGTGATTTAAACATGATGCCGCTATAGTCATCATTTGCAGCTTCGAATCGTGCGGTGATTTTCTCTGTGCCTAAACCAGCTGTCACTGCGAAAAGGCCAACATAATCCTCGACTACTCCTTTTGGTGCTACAAAATCGCTTAAACATTGATTAGGCCGTGCTACGCCATCGATGATTGGTTTGACGCTTTGTTGGCGCATGCCGTAATAAGTAAACGCAACTTGACTGCGACTTTCATCGGTGTAAATTTCAATGTCGTCGTCATTGACGCTATTAGCAGGCATGAGCGCGATGACACCATTCGCCGTTAACCAACGCCCATCAATGATTTTTTTCAGCATGGCTTGCGCTTCGGCGAACACTTTAGTGGCGGCCTCACCAACCACTTCATCCGTTAAAATGGCAGGATAGAAACCGGCCAGGTCCCAAGTTTGAAAGAACGGTGCCCAATCGATATATTTGGCAATTAAACTTAAATCGATATTTTTAAATACACGGCGGCCAATAAATTTAGGTTTTACTGGCGCATATTCGCCTGCAAACTCCAGCTTAGCTTTATTGGCACGCGCATCCGCAATTGTGAGCAATGGCACACCTTTTTTATTGGCGTGTTGGGTGCGCGCTTTTTCGTAATCGGCCTGAATCTCGGCTAAATAGGCACCCCGCGTCTCTGGCGTAAGCAAATTCTGCATCACGGTGACTGAGCGTGAAGCATCCGGGACATAGACGATTGGACCATCGTAATGCGGCGCAATTTTTACCGCCGTGTGCGCACGTGAAGTGGTTGCACCACCAATCAGCAAGGGCGTCTTGGCTTCACTAAAATGTGGGTCGCGCTGCATTTCTTTGGCGATATAGCTCATTTCCTCAAGGGACGGCGTAATCAACCCAGACAGTCCAATGATATCGGCATTTTCTGCTTTCGCCATGGCTAAAATCTCCGCAGCCGGAACCATCACGCCCATATTCACTACTTCAAAATTGTTGCATTGCAACACCACACTCACAATATTTTTGCCAATATCGTGTACATCGCCTTTTACCGTGGCAATGACGATTTTGCCTTTAGGCTTAGCCACCACACCCGTACGCTCTTGCTCTGCTGCTTTTTCGGCCTCAATAAACGGGATTAGATGTGCAACGGCGGTTTTCATCACGCGTGCAGACTTAACCACTTGCGGCAGAAACATCTTACCCTGCCCAAACAAGTCGCCCACCACGTTCATGCCATCCATCAGTGGGCCTTCAATCACATGGATAGGTCTACCCCCAGCAGCTTCAACCGCTGCACGGACTTCTTCCGTATCTTGCACAATAAAATCGGTAATGCCATGTACCATGGCGTAACTGAGACGTTTTTCTACAGGCACAGGGTTTTCTGGTGTGCCGCGCCACTCTAAAACACCCGCTGCTTTTTTACC
>JAKFEP010000064.1:0-5958 GCA_036675645.1 Methylotenera sp.
CAATGGTTTGGTGCGCACTGGTGAGTGGCAAATTGGATTATCTAAAACCGGCTATATTTCTGAGGCAGGTCGTTGCTTGGTAATGCAGGCGACGATCGCAGGCGAGCCAATGATTGTGGTATTGCTTGATTCCAATGGAAAGATGACGCGTATTGGCGATGCTAACCGTGTACGTAAATGGATGGAATACAACATGGACATGCATATTGAGCCTAAAGCCACAACGACAGGCCAGATCGAAGTTGTGCAGACAGGCGAAGTTTCTTAATTATTTGTTTGTTTAAAAAAGCAGCCATTAGGCTGCTTTTTTTATTGATGCGTCAGGCCTGCAAATTCAAGCGTCAGGTTTTTTTAACTGTTTTTTTCTTGGCTGCCGGTTTTTTGCCAGTGGCTTTAATTACCTTAGTTTTAGATGCAACCAGCTTGGTTGCAGGGGCTTTTTTAGCTGCAGTTTTTTTGGCGGACGCTTTTTTACCACCTGGTTTACCAGTCGCTTCATCCTTTGCAGCTTTTTCGGCTAATAAACCAAGTGCTTCGTCGATAGTCAATGATTCAGGCTCAATACTTTTTGGTATGGTTGCGCGAATTTTTGCATGCTGCACATAGGGTCCGTAGCGGCCGGCAAAAATTTCCACCCTGCCTTCACCACTGGGGTGTGCACCTAGATCAACGATGGGCGCGGGGCCGGTATTAGCTGCAGCTAACAACGCAACGGCACCAGCCAAATCGATGTTAAAAACACTTTCAGATTTTGGAATCGATTTAAACTTGCCATCGTGATTGACGTAAGGGCCAAAGCGGCCAATATTGGCGACAATTTTTTTGCCAGTTTCTGGGTGCTGGCCTAAATCACGGGGCAAGCTAAGTAACATATTAGCAATATCGATATTTACATCGGCAAGTGAAATTTCTTTTGGAATACTGACACGTTTGGGCTTTTTCTTCTCGCCCTCAACGGCTACGCCTACTTGCAGGTAAGGCCCATAAGGTCCGTTCATTAGGTAAATTTCTTTACCAGAATCTGCATCCACACCAATGGTCACAGGGTCGCTACCTGCTTGGGCTGCGCCATTTAGGCTGCGTTTGTAATCACATTTTGGCTCGGCATTGTAGCCAGTACAGCCGATAAACGTGCCATAACGACTTAGTTGTTTTTGCAGCGGCTTGCCACATTTTGGGCAAGCTTCATCAATCAATTCATTGCCTGGCCTATCTACATCGGCTTTGCTCAAGATTTGGCTATTAAAACCTTGCCAAAACTCATCCATCAGCGGAATCCACTCGCGTTCGCCGTCGGCCACACTATCAAGCGCGTTTTCCAGGTTGGCGGTAAAGTCGTAATCCACATACTTGGTAAAATGTTCGGATAAAAATTTACTGACTACGCGTCCCACGTCAGTCGGAGTAAAGCGTTTTTTATCTAAAACTACATATTCGCGATCTTGCAGTGTACTAATAATGCTGGCATAAGTAGAAGGGCGGCCAATGCCGTATTCTTCTAATATTTTCACCAAACTGGCTTCGCCATACCTTGGTGGTGGCTCGGTAAAGTGCTGGTCACCATATATTTTTTCTACCGTTAATACCTCACCTGTTTCTAAATGCGGTAATTTAGATTCGCCGTCTTCATCCTCATCATCATCACGGCCTTCCATGTACACTGCTATAAAACCGGGGAATACTAAGGTTTGACCCGAAGCGCGGAATAAGTTGGCCTCACTCCCAACAGCTAAATCTACACTCACTGCATCAAATTTGGCAGATGACATTTGGCAGGCAAGGCTGCGTTTCCAAATCATTTCATATAGTTTAAATTGCTCGTCGTTTAAATATTGGCGCACTTTAGAAGGCGCGCGATTAATATCTGTTGGACGAATCGCCTCATGTGCTTCTTGCGCATTTTTGGCTTTGGTTTTGTACATGATGGGCGATTTTGGCAAATAATCAGCATCAAAATTTTTCTTCACATAATCGCGAATGCTCATCACCGCCTCGGTAGCTAAGCTGAACGAATCAGTACGCATATAGGTAATTAAACCTACCGTCCCGCTGCCAACATCAATACCTTCATACAGCTGCTGAGCAATTCGCATAGCGCGGCTGGTAGTAAAGCCCAGCTTACGCACCGCCTCTTGTTGCAATGTGGAAGTGGTAAATGGTGCGGCAGGGCTACGGCTACGCTGCTTCTTTTCTACTCTTGAAACTGTGGTTTTGCCAGCTGAAGCCAACAATAATTTACCAACAATATCAGCTTGTTGGTCATGGTTGATGACAGTAAATTGCTCAACCTTCTCATTATTTAATTGAATGAGCTTAGCATTAAATTTGTGTGCATGTTTCAGTGCATCAAGGTGAATAGACCAATATTCTTGCGATTGAAACGCCTCAATTTCCAGCTCGCGCTCAACAATCAGGCGCAACGCGGGGCTTTGTACACGACCAGCAGATAGGCCTCTGCGGATTTTTTTCCATAATAAAGGTGATAAATTAAAGCCGACTAAATAATCTAAAGCACGGCGTGCTTGCTGCGCGTTAACCAGATTCATGGCAATATCGCGCGGGTGGTCAATGGCGTGTTTTACTGCCGTTTGCGTAATCTCGTTAAACTCTACTCGTTTGATGAGTTTGTTTTTTAAGAGTTTTTTATCTGCCAAAATCTCGGCTATGTGCCACGAAATTGCCTCGCCTTCGCGATCCGGATCGGTTGCCAGATAAATGCTATCTGCACCCTTGGCCGCTTTGGCAATCGCATCCATGTGTTTAGCATTACGCTCAATCACATCATATTTCATGGCAAACTGGTTGGCTGGATCTACCGCGCCATTTTTGGGGATTAAATCGCGCACGTGGCCATAGGAAGCTAATACCTCGAAATCGTTGCCGAGATATTTTTTAAGCGTTTTTGCCTTAGAGGGCGATTCTACAATGAGTAGTTTGGACATTTAAACCTTGAATTGACGGGCGAGTTTTTTAGAATTGCCTAGATAATAGCAAGCAAATCAACAACTAGACAAGTTTGCAAATAAAATAGATAGAGGCTGGCGTAATTTAATTACGCACAAACTCGATTTTTCTGCCGTGGCTGCTGGCTAAACTTAAAGCGTTGCCATTGTTGGTTGTATCAGCAAACTTGATATGATCAAACATAGGGTCTTCATCTTCTTTCTTGGCTTGACTCAAGCTTTTAAAGTCATATAAATCAAAGTCTGCCAGATGCGACGGCTCTACATTAGTAATGGCGCGGAAGATGTTGTTAATGCGGCCAGGCTGCTCATGCTCCCATGCTTGCAACATGTCTTTAACTTTTTGGCGCTGCAAATTGGGCTGGCTACCGCATAAATCGCATGGAATGATTGGAAAGCCCATTTGTCGTGCATAACTGGCGATGTCTTTTTCTGCGCAATAAGCCAGCGGTCGAATCACCACATTGTGCTTGTCGTTAGTCGCCAGTTTTGGTGGCATGGCTTTAAGTTTTGCACCAAAGAACATATTCAAAAACAGCGTTTCTACAATGTCATCACGGTGATGGCCGAGCGCAATTTTGGTCGCACCTAGTTCTTTTGCAGTAGTGTAGATAATGCCACGCCGCAAACGGCTACACAGGCTACAGGTGGTCGCGCCTTCGGGTATTTTCTCTTTCACCACGGAATAAGTATCTGCTTCGACAATGCGGTAATCTACACCTAAGTTTTCAAAGTACGCAGGCAAAATATCTGCAGGGAAGTTAGGCTGCTTTTGGTCTAAATTCATGGCGATAATTTTAAACGTAATGGGCGCGCGTTCTTGTAAGGCTAGCAACATCATCAACATGGTGTAACTATCTTTGCCACCGCTCATGCATACCAGCACGGTGTCACCATCTTCAACCATGTTGTAATCGCCAATGGCCTTGCCGGTGGCACTGATCAAGCTGCTGCGTAGCTTGATGAAGTTGTTGGAATGCTGATCAGGTAAATGTTTAATCATATGCTTTAACTATAAATTCAAACTGCGTCCACCATCTACCGCCAGCACATGGCCAGTAATAAACGGCGCATCAGCCACCAAAAACTTCACTGCTTTGGCAATATCTTTCGGACTGCCAATCTTTTTTAATAGTGTTTGGTTAATCACGCGTTGACGATACACTTCATCGAATTGCGGGTTGTTTTCTGGCCATTGTACTGGGCCAGGCGCAACTGCATTGACACGCACTTCAGGACTCAGCTCGTGTGCAAGCGATTTTGTTAAGGTGACTAAGCCCGCTTTGGCTACGCTATACACTACATAACCTTTTTTAGGGCGTTCAATGTGCATATCGGTAATATTCACAATGCAGCCATGATGTTTGCGCAACTCACTTGCTGCGGCTTGTGCCAGAAACATGGGCGCTTTGAGGTTGCTGCCAACTAAATCGTGCCAGTTTTCCTCAGTAATGTGGCCAATTTCTGTAGAGTAATAGCTGCTGGCATTGTTAATCAATACGTCCAGCTGCCCAAACTGGTTGACGGTTTCGCCCACTAAGCTCGGCATGATGGCAACATTAAGCAAATCGCCTTGAATAATCGCCACACTGTTAGCGCGCTGTAAATTCAACTCTGCCTGCAGCGCGCGTGCGTCGGTAGTGCTGGTGTTGTAGTGAATCATTAAATTAGCACCATGCGCATGCAGTTCACGACAAATGGCAGCACCCACGCGCTTGGCGCCACCGGTAATCAGTACCGTTTTATTGACTAGAACGTTATTTTGCACAGTTTGATTCAATGTTTACTCACTTCGATAATCAAATATTATAATGGCTTATGGCTTCATTACCTACTCTATTACCTCCTCTTAGTCTCGACTCGCAAGCAATTAGCCAGCAGTTGACGCTGTTAATTCAGCAAAAAATTAAGCAAGCAGGTGGATGGATTTCGTTTGCAGAGTTTATGCACATGGCGCTTTATACGCCGGGCTTAGGTTATTACAGTGGCGGCAATCAAAAGTTTGGTCAAGCAGGAGATTTTGTAACAGCTCCAGAAATTTCACCGATATTTGCGCAAACCATTGCTAAACAGGCCGCTCAGATATTAAGCATGAGCGATGGGAGTATTCTTGAACTGGGTGCGGGCACAGGAAAATTAGCCGCTGACTTATTAAGGGAATTAGACCAATTAAATTGTCTGCCGGTGCAATATTTTATATTGGAAGTAAGTGCCCACTTGCGCCAAGTGCAGCAGGAAAATTGTCACGCTAAACTGCCAGAAAACTTGTTTACAAGGCTGGTTTGGTTAGATACCTTACCAAAAAAATTTAGCGGCTTAATATTCGGGAACGAAGTCTTAGATGCGATTCCTGTTCATATCGTGCATAAAACTGCCGATGGTTGGTGTGAACGCGGCGTAGGGTTTGATATTGATTTTATTTGGCGCGACAGCCTGATTAACGATGTTGCGCCATTAACACAAGCCAGTTTGACTGAACATTTGCTTGAAGACTTACCCATTGGCTATATCACTGAGGTCAATCCAGCTGCATCTGCTTTAGTGCGTAGTTTGGCTGATATGTTGGAAACAGGGGCTATTTTGCTGATTGATTATGGCTTCTGCGCGGCCGAATACTATCATCCGCAGCGCAGTCAGGGCACGCTGATGTGCCATTATCAACAGCTGGCGCACGACAATCCATTAACCCATGTTGGCCTGCAAGACATCACGGCGCATGTCAATTTCACCGAAATAGCGCTAGCCTATAACCTTATACCCAAGGGCGTTATAGGCTATGTATCACAGGCACAATTTTTAATTAATTGTGGCATCTTAAATATTATGCAGCGACATTCACCTGAAGATATTGAATATATGAAACTAGCCGCCGCCGCGCAAAAACTATTGTCACCAGCAGAAATGGGTGAGCTATTTAAAGTGATGTGTTTTAGCAGAAATATCAACGAACCCTTGATAGGATTTGTGCAGGGTGATAAAGCGCATACCTTAACGC
>JAKFEP010000172.1:0-32760 GCA_036675645.1 Methylotenera sp.
AAGGCAAAGATGCCAAGGACAAGGATATGTCAGCTGGCCTGGACCATTTGGGCATGGTTTAGTACTTAAGCTGTAATAAAAAAGCCGATGAAAGGTTCATCGGCTTTTTGTTGATTGTAGTTAAGTTTATAAGTTACTTTATTGAAACTTCTACACGCCTAGCCTCATTTGAATCACCACCATCTACACTTTCTGGTTTTACAAACTCAATGCGTATCACATCTATACCACCAGCAATGAGTGCTGCTTGCGCTGCCTTGGCGCGATTGTAGGCAAGGACTTCATTCGCTTTTTGATTGCCGCGCGAATCATGGAATCCAGATAATACTGCTTTTGAATCTGGGTTAGTATTCAGCCACTCGATAATGGGTGCGAGTGAAGCCTCTGTGTCACTTGGTAAAGCAGTTTTACCCGTATCGAAATAGAGCTTAGCTGGTGGTGGCGGGGTTGTCATAGCCTCTGCCGCTTTTTTTACCGTTATCTGGTTATCAATTGTTACCTCTGGCCCAAAAAACGCTAGTGCTTCTTGGCCCTTTTGCGTTTTGACGCTTTCAGCATCTACAGAGCCGGTTAGAACAACAGATTTATCATCACCTGCAGCGCGCAAATCGCCTGTTAAATAAGATTTCAATTCATCTGTTTTGGCCAGCCAAGTCAAATTTGCACATGAATCATTGCTGGCGAACTCACTGCTGCTAGCAGAAAACTCACAGGCTTCAGTCACCGCTGGTGCGTCTGGAATTACTTCCTCTACTGGTGCTATTGTTGCTGGTGTGGCGCAGCAGGCAGCAGATGGACCACGACCTGTTAGCAACATCCACAGCAAGATGAGGACAAGGGTGATTGCAATTATCCAGCTCCAGCGGTTATAGCTCGATTGATTATCCATGGCAATTCACCCTTATTTTTTAACGCCAGCAGAAAGCTTCTCTTGTAGCTTCTTAAGCTCAGTCCATTTATTTTCCGCAGCCAATGCAGCTTGTTGTGCCCAGGTGCTTGGGTTAGCAATACGGAAGCGTGAGCCACCATCATCTAAAATCTTACGCATTTGCGGCACAGTGGCAGCTGCTAGCTGGGCAAACGTTTTAATGCCGGCATTGTGAAATAGCTCATTAATCTTTGGACCTATGCCCTCTACAATAGTGAGATCATTAGCATTTTTAATGGTAAAGCCTGCTTTTTTCGCCGTAGCGAGGTCAATTACCGTGGTGGTGGTTTCAGCTTTTGGCGTTGCTGGCGCTGCTTTGGCGACAGGTATTTCAGCAGCTTTTGTTGGCGCTGGGTTAGAAGTTGGCGTGTGTGTTACCTGCTGCGTTGTCTTGCTGGAGCATCTGCATAGGCAGCGATTCAGTAACCAGCCAATTAGAATACCTGCTAGAAACCACCAAAAACAACATGCTAATGAACTAAAAAGAGAACCCATTATTACTCCCCAATAGAATGATTCATCGAACAAATGTAGTAACTAAAGAAAATGGTAACCGCACGAAAGTAAACTATCTGCGCCTTTTATACAAACGTCAAGTCATTAGCGTACTAAAATAACCTATCAAAGGTAGATTGCTTAGCGTGTTTTTAGTGGTTTTGAAAGCTGATTTGTCCATTCAGCAAGGTGTATTGCACTTGTCCTTGCATGGTGTGACCCAAGAATGGCGTATTTTTCCCTTGGCTTTTTAGCTTGTTGGCGTGCACTTTCCACTCGGATTCAGGGTTGAAAATGGCAATATCCGCATTAGCGTTTACACTTAAATCGCCTGCTGCTATGTTCAAAATATGTGCCGGCTGACTGGTGATTTTTGCAACCGCCTCAGCCAAATCGGCTTTATTTTCCGTTGCCCATTTTAGTGTCAGTGGTAACAGTAGCTCTAAGCTGCTCGCACCAGCCTCGGCTTCGGCAAATGGCAATAGCTTAGCATCATCATTCACCGGTGTATGGTCTGAGCATATTGCATCTATCGTGCCATCTTTTAAGCCTGCGCAAAGTGCACTTTTATCGCGGTTTGAGCGTAGTGGCGGTTTCAGGTTGGCGTGTGCATTAAAATAGCCGATGTCCATCTCGGTTAGGTGGCAGTGTTGCACACTCACATCAGCGCTTACTTGCACACCTGTTTTCTTGGCTGCGCGGATTAATTCTACCCCTTCAGCAGTGGAGATTCTGCACAGATGGATACGTGTATTGGTTTGCTGGGCTATGCGTAAAATGCTGGCAATGGCCAAGCTTTCTGCTGCTGCCGGGATGCCTTTTAAGCCCAGCCGACTGGCAATTTCGCCGTCGTGTGCCACCCCATTCTTGCCAAGGTAGTAATCTTCGGGGCGCAAAAAAATAGTGTAGCCAAACGTAGCGGCATATTCAAATGCACGCCACAACACCAAGGTATCCGTCATGGCATTATCGGCTTGGCTAAAGCCCACGCAACCCGCATTAGTCAGAGCATGCATTTCTGTGAGTAATTTACCATCCAACTTTTGGGTGAGTGCTCCCAAGGGGTATACATGTGCTAGATTGAGCAATTTGGCGCGGTGTTTCAGCATTTCTACCAAACCTGGTTCGTCTAACACTGGGGTTGTGTCGGGCTGGCAGGCAAGGCTAGTCACACCGCCACTGATAGCGGCTTGCAGCTCGGTTTTTAAGGTGGCATTGTATTCAGAACCTGGCTCGCGCAACCTGACACTTAAATCGACAAAACCGGGGCTGACAACCAAGCCTGCAGCATCAATGGTTTGATTGGCCACAAACCCATCAGGTGGGTTACCTATACCTGCAACTTTACCTGCAGCGATGAACACATCTTGTTTGGCGTCTATTTTATTTTTTGGGTCAATTAAATGACCATTTTTAATATGGATCTTCAAGCTGCACCTCCGGCAGATTGACCTATAGCGTTTTGTCCACCGCCAAGGATAGCCATCACTGCCATGCGCACCGCGATGCCGTAAGTGACTTGTGGAAGAATAACAGATTGGTTTCCATCTGCGACGCTAGAGTCAATTTCCACACCGCGATTCATCGGGCCGGGGTGCATTACAATCGCATCGGGCTTGGCATGGTTTAACATTTCCTGAGTTAATCCGAAAGTTCTAAAATACTCTTGTGCGCTCGGCAGCAACGCACCTGTCATGCGCTCGTTCTGCAGGCGTAACATCATAATGACATCCACATCTTTTAGGCCGCTTTTCATATCGTGGAACACTTGCACCCCTAGCTTTTCTACGTCGGCTGGTAGCAGGGTTTTAGGGGCAATCACGCGCACTTCTGGCACACCCAGCGTGGTGAGTGCATGAATCTCGCTACGTGCGACTCGTGAATGTAATACGTCACCCACTAAAGCGACGCGTAAGTTGTGCATGTCTGGTTTGTAGCGGCGCACGGTGAATACGTCCAGCAAGCCTTGCGTCGGGTGTGCGTGGCGACCATCGCCCGCGTTAATGACGCTGATTCCATCCGGTACATGTTGCGCAATAAAATGCGCCGCGCCGCTCTGTGCATGGCGCACCACAAACATGTCGGCATGCATGGCAATGAGGTTATCTACCGTGTCCAAGATGGTTTCACCTTTAGATTGGCTAGAAGTGCCCACATTGAGGTTAATCACATCGGCAGATAAACGTTTGGCGGCAATCTCAAAGGTGGTGCGGGTGCGGGTGCTGTTTTCAAAAAAGATGTTGCACACGGTTTTGCCGCGTAGTAACGGCACTTTTTTGATATCGCGTTCGGCAACACCTACGAAGGTCTCAGCGGTGTCTAAAATTTGGTTAAGGATGCGTTTTGGCAAGCCTTCAATAGTCAGCAGGTGCTTTAATTTTCCGTCTGCATCAAGTTGTGGGTTAAGCATTATTCTGTTCAACCTCTAAATGTAGCTTACCTTTAGTATCTTGCGAAAGCTGTAAATTTTGATTGGCTTGCAGTAAAATTTCTGCGCCGGTGATATTAGGAATAATCGGCAGTTGTGCGCCGCCCCGGTTAATCAACACCGCTAATGTGATGCTGGCAGGTCGGCCGTAATCAAATAACTCGTTCATCGCCGCACGCGTAGTACGGCCAGTATAAAAAATGTCGTCGATTAAAATAATGTGCCGATCCGTGACATCAAATGTAATATCTGATGGTTTTAGGTCTGTTTTAAGGCCGCGTGCGGCATAGTCATCGCGGTAAAGTGCAGCATCTAAAGTACCGCTTGGTAAAGCATATTGAGGAAAGTCATGCTTCAATGTTTTTAATATACGTTGCATTAGCCAAACGCCGCCACTATGAATACCTACTAGCGCAGTATTCGGGTTGATTTGTGCCGCTATTTCAGCGGTGATATCGGCTAGTAAAGTTTCAGGATTAGGGAGTTGCATGCTATTTAATTGTTATCATTCGTTAGATGGATTATTAGACGCATTAGAAGTAAGCTCATCAAAATAAGATTGTAATATGCTTTGCGCTGCCACGGCATCTATCATGGCTTTTTGCTTGCTACTTGTAATACCTGCTTCGCGGAGATTTTGTGCTGCTTCGGCAGAGCTTAAACGTTCATCCATCATCATAACCGGTAAATTAAAGCGGCCTTCAAGCCGCTGTGCAAATTTTTTAGCAAGTTGGGTCATGGTATGTGGCGTGCCATCCATGTGTGTAGGCAGACCGACAACTAATAAACTGGGTCGCCATTCTGTAATCAATTGTCCAACATGCGTAAATTTGATCTCATTTTCTTCTGCGGCGATGATGGTGAGCGCATGTGCCGTCTTTAAGATGGTTTCGCCTACTGCCACACCGATGCGTTTTTCGCCATAATCAAACGCCAACACGGTACCGATAATGTCCGGATATTTACGTTCTAATATGGGCAAATGACTTTGACTTAAGCTGCTTTTATTTAAACCCATTATTTGCGACCTAATCAAGCATGCCCCGCAACATCAGATAAATTAGCCAAATTGAGTCCCATCAGCCGCATGGCATAATCGAATTTACTGCGGTTATCGGTATCAAAAATGAGTTGGTGAATCTGCTGTGGGTCGTTAGTTTCCAAACTTAACCAAGCGTTTTGCAACACTTCATGCTCTAACTGCCCCGCCGTCCAGCCTGCGTAGCCTAAGGCGATTAACAGGTGGTTTGGGCCTTTATCTTCGGCACTTGCGGCAAGTATGTCTTTAGAGGTGGTCAGTGCTATGCTGTTATTCACAACGATAGTCGAATCGTATTCCACATGTGGTTCGTGCAGGATAAAGCCGCGTTCTATTTGCACTGGACCACCATAATGCACGCTTTTATTGAGTAAGGGTGCAGAAGTGGTTTCAAGCTTAATTTGTTTGAGTAAATCGGTGATGCTGATATCGGCTGTGCGATTGATGGTGATGCCCATGGCGCCATCTTCGTTATGGGTGCAAATGAAGGTGACCGTTTTAGAAAAATATGGGTCTGTCATGGCGGGCATCGCGATGAGGAACTGTCCTGTAAGATTCATATTTTTCAATAAGGCTTATTCTAGCATGTATGCTATTTAACGTAAAGCAATCAACTACTTGTGGATTCTAGGTAACCCGTAATTTCTAACCCGAAGCCCACCATGCTCGGCATTTTACGCGGCGTCGCCATTAAGCGCATTTTGCGCACACCACAATCAAGTAATATTTGTGAGCCGATGCCATAAGTGCGCAGTTCTTGGTTATAACGTATCGGCTCATCTGCACCTTGAATGCGCATGACCAAGTCATCAGCAGTTTCGCTGTGATGTAACAATACAATCACGCCAGAAGGCTCATTGGATATAGTTTTCAGGGCATTGATCAAATTCCAGCTATGCGTTTTGCTGCTGCTATCCAGTAGATCAAACACAGATAACGGCTCGTGTACGCGCACCAGCGTTTCTTGGTCTGCAGTTGGCTCACCTTTAATCAGGGCTAAATGTGTTTCTTTAGCAATTTTATCGGTGTAGGCAATTAAGCGCATCTCACCATAGGGCGTGATAATCGTGCGCTCTGCGGCGCGTTCGATGAGTTTTTCAGTTTCGCTTCGATAGTGAATCAAATCGGCAATCGTGCCAATTTTGATCTGGTGCTGCTCGGCAATTGCTACCAGATCCGGTAACCGTGCCATTTCGCCATCGTCTTTTAAAATTTCGCAGATGACACTGGCAGCCTCGCTGCCAGCTAGCGCAGCTAAATCGCTACCTGCTTCGGTATGCCCGGCACGCACCAGTACACCGCCATTAAGTGCCGCCAGTGGGAAAATATGACCAGGGCTGACAATACTTTTTGCATTTGCATTTTTGGCAATGGCGGCCTGTATTGTAGTGGCGCGGTCTTTGGCCGAGATGCCAGTAGTCACACCAGTTGCTGCCTCAATGGACACCGTAAAATTGGTGCCTAAGCGCGTCCCATTATTGACGACCATTTGCGGCAAGCTCAGTTGCTTGCAACGCGCTTCGGTCAGGGTTAAACAAATCAAGCCACGCCCATGCTTAGCCATAAAATTAATGTGCTCAGCGGTGGCAAATTCGGCCGCAATGACAAAATCACCTTCGTTTTCACGATTTTCGTCATCCACCAAAATCACCATTTTGCCAGCTTTGATGTCCTTAATAATTTCAGTGATCGGGCTAATTGATTTAAATGTCATGTTTGCTCTCGTTCGCCCATTCTGTCATGCGCTCTACATAGCGCGCAATTTGGTCAATTTCTAGATTCACTTGGCTACCGATGGTTAAATGTTGAAATGTGGTGTGCTGCAGTGTATGTGGAATAATATTTATGCTAAATACATCGTTTTCAATGGTGTTAACCGTCAAGCTGACACCATCTACACAGATTGAGCCTTTTTTGGCGATATATTTAGAGAGGGCGTGCGGAGCGCGTATCACCAACCGCCAGCATTCGCTATTGTTTTGACCAAGATTTTGACTAGACAAATCTTCAAAGCCGATGACTTCTCCTACCCCATCGACATGACCGCTGACTAAGTGGCCACCAAGCCGGTCATTTAAGCGTAAAGCTTTCTCTAGATTCACTGCAAGTGGCTTATCTAAATTGACGCTTACACTCAGTGTTTCTTTAGAAACATGCACTTCGAAATGGCTGCTGTTAAAATTTGCTACGGTTAGACACACGCCATTCACGGCAATGCTGTCACCCAATTGCACATCATTTAAACCTAAAGCAGCAGCTTCAATTGACAACTTAAGGTCATCGCCGACATGTGTGATTGCATCAATGTGGCCAACCGCTTGAATAATTCCTGTAAACATAAGCGTATTTTAACAGCATTCAATTAAACTACAGAAAAACTAGCAACGATTGACAGAAAAAACGCGACACCAAAAGTTGGCACGCGGATTGCAATTTGAGAACTGTCATTAAGTTTTATAGAGCAGGATTTAAAAATGTTAGCCAACGTAGTGCAAAAAATACAGACCGCTTTACATCACCAAGAGGTGAGAAAAAATCTTGGTTGGATGGACACGCTGAGTCAAATGGATGAGCTGGATGCGATTAAAGAGACGACAGCTCACATCGCTCAACTTAAGTTTGATACTGGTGCAACGTTGAAACGTCAGTTAGATATTTTGCTGGTAATTGACCGAAAAACCTATCGCCAGTCTAAAAAAATCACTCATAAGTATTTGACTTCATTTAAGTTAAATAAAAAATTAAGTGATGATATTTATACGATCATGTATCAATATTACCGTCAGCTATATGTGGCTTATACGCAGTTTCTAGACTTTTATTCATCACAAAAAATAGTGGCATTAGATATTGATAAACTCAATTTAACCTTAGCACGCCATTTAAATGCAACTTTTTCAATGACCAAATGGCGTTATTTTGATGACCAAGCAGCGCCTACAGGGACTTGGGATCATGTTTGTAAAGTCATCAGATATGCTGAAAAATTGGCAATATTAAATAGCAATTTGTTTGTGTATGATTTTCAGCGTAAAGAAACCAACCTGGCCGCTTTATTAGAGCGCGGGTTTATGATGGATATTTTGCAAAAAAGCAATTACAACAGTTTGCAAATCCAGCTGACCGAACAGATCCTTAAGCAGTGGGCAACTAATCCCATTATTGCCACCAAATTTCAACGTGACAATCATCACTTCTTTATTAATATAGACAGCGACAAAGGGCCAGAAAGGATTCGTGCGGTAGAGAAGTTTGCAGATTATCGTTTTTGGCGTGTAACCCGTATTGTTGACTTGATAGAAGCTTACCTGTGTGCGGTCAACACGGATAAGGCGTTGGCAGAGTTTCGCTTAGAAAAAATTGCACCTACCGTGATTATTGTGCAGTTATTTAAAAAGCTGCGTGCAGACTGGTGTGTGGAGGGCTATGAGCGTCAGCGCAGAAAACAAGCCAGAGAGAAAAAAAATAAGCTGATTCATGTGACCTATGGCTTAACGAATATATGCCGTCAATTAGGTGCGTCCAATACCAGCCTATTTGAAAAACCACCGGTAAGAGACAGTAGTGAGTTTGAAATAAAATTGGCTACCTATCGTAATAAAGACCAATCACCTCAAGGTTATCAAGCTAAACATAGCGGGATTGGTAGTGAAAACTGGTGGTTGATAGACGAGAGCACGACCGGCTTCGGTGTAGATTTAGGTAAGTCTTATAGCGATTGGATAGAAACTGGCAAGCTCATTGCCTACACCAGTTCAGAAAATAGGAGCCTATATGTTATTGCCGAAATAAAAAGCATTAGGAAGCAAGCGAATGGTCATTACCGTGCTGGTTTAGAAATTATGGGTACCCATGGTTCCTCAGTTAAGGTCGGGCGTATAAGTGAACATCACTTTTCCGAGGCAATCAGCGGTTATTATGTAGATGACACTTGGACGCATGTGGATGAGATTAGCACTTTTGATGCGTTGATGCTGGATCATCAAGATGATGCCAAGTCGAACGCTGCTACGTTGATCGTGCCTAGAAGCGAATATAAGCGGGGCAGTAAAGTGCTGGTCAAACTACCGGGTAGCGACAAAGTCCTGGAAATGGGCGTGCCATTGATTAAGCAGCGTGAGTGGGTGCGTGTGGCAGTGCCAGTTAAATCGAACGCATTATTAAGTAAGCAGTAAATTTTTAATCGCTATGGAATCTTAGCCGCATAAACTGCTAAGATTCTGCTTTATGTCTCTTCTTCCCAACTCTCTCATAGCAAAATTGCCTTATGAGCTGTTAATCGGTTTGCGTTACACACGCGCAAAACGTAAAAATCATTTCATTTCATTTATTTCGCTTACCAGTATGATCGGTATTGGCTTGGGCGTTGCTGCGCTAATTGTGGTGCTGTCTGTGATGAATGGCTTTCAGGCCGAATTGCGCACCCGTATTCTAGGTGTGGCATCGCACCTGGAAATTACTGGTGCAAACAATCAATTGGGTGGTTGGCCAGCACTAGCTGAACAAGTGCGTACATTTAAAACCGATGGTCAACCCGAAGTCATCGCTAGTGCGCCCTATATGATGGCGCAAGGCATGCTCAGTTATGGCCAGGCAGTGCAGGGTGTCTTAGTGCGTGGTGTGTTGCCCGTAGAAGAAGACAAAGTCGCTGATTTAGGCAAAAACATGAAAGCAGGTAGCTTGTCTGACCTGCGTGCAGGCGAATTTGGTGTAGTGCTGGGCGCCGATTTGGCGCAATTACTGGGCGTTTCGATTGGTGAAAAAGTGGTGCTGATGGCACCACAAGGTCAGTTTACGCCAACCGGTGTGGTGCCACGCATCAAGCAATTTAAAGTGGTGGGTTTGTTCCAAATCGGTATGTATGAATATGATGCGGGTCTTGCGCTGATTCACATGGAGGATGCAGCTAAGCTATACCGTATGGGGGATCGAGTTTCAGGGCTGCGGTTAAAGCTCAATGACTTGTTTGACGCTCCCGCTATGTCGAGCAAACTGGCTGAAAACTTAACCCCTAGCGGCATGTACTATGTGACGGATTGGACGCAACAACACGCCAACTTTTTTAAAGCGGTACAGCTAGAGAAAAAAGTCATGTTCATCATCCTCACACTGATTGTCGCAGTGGCGGCGTTTAATATCGTTTCTACACTGGTGATGGCAGTCACAGACAAGCGGGCTGACATCGCAATCATGCGGACTTTCGGCGCAAGCCCGCGCAGCATCATGGGTATATTTATAGTACAAGGTGCGCTTATCGGCATGATAGGCACCATCATCGGTGCAGTAGCGGGCGTCATTATTGCGTTAAATATTGACAGCATTATCCCGTTTATCGAGCATCTATTTAAAGTGCAGTTTTTGGCAAAAGATGTGTATTACATCAGCGATTTACCTTCAAAATTAGAGTGGGATGATGTCATTACCATCGTCGTCATGTCGTTTATTTTAAGTTTACTAGCCACACTGTATCCAAGCTATAAAGCCTCCACCATCAACCCGGCAGAGGCCTTAAGATATGAGTAACACGATTATTACATGTCAGAGCTTGTGTAAAACCTACACGGGCTTAGATGTGGCGGTACTTAACGGCATTGATTTGCAGGTAAATGCTGGTGAACAAATTGCTATTGTCGGGGTTTCAGGTTCGGGGAAAAGCACACTGCTACACTTGCTTGGCGGCCTAGATTCTCCTACAAGTGGCCAGGTTGCGTTAATGGGTAAAGATTTAAGTCAATTGAATGAAGCACAAAAAGGTGCACTTAGAAACCAGTCATTGGGCTTCGTCTATCAATTCCACCATTTATTACCGGAATTCACTGCGATAGAAAATGTGGCCATGCCTTTGTTAATTCGCCGTGTGTCACGTGAGCAGGCTTTAGAAAGCGCAAAAGCTATGCTAACAAAAGTGGGTCTGGCGCACCGTTTAGAGCACATGCCAGGTGAGCTTTCTGGGGGTGAACGACAACGCGCTGCCTTAGCCAGAGCCCTCGTTACGCAACCCGCCTGCATTCTGGCGGATGAACCAACGGGTAATCTGGATCGTGTGACCGCCAACCAGGTGTTTGATTTGCTGTTGGAAATTAATCAGGCGCAACATACCAGCTTGGTCGTCGTCACGCATGATTTAGGATTGGCAGCCAAAATGCATCGGCAATATCGGCTAGAAGATGGCAAGCTGACCCAATTTAGCGATTAAATATGATACTGGCAGCGCTGGGGTTTGTATTTGGCGCTTGGTTGTTGCAACAACAGCCTGATCTTAATACTTTTCTGCCTAGTATTTTTATCGGCCTGCAGGCCTTTTGGATACTGGTTCCTAGCCTTGCAGTTTTTATCTATTTATACCAATCCAAATTTTCCAGGCTTTTAAAAAGTATTTGTGGATTACTTATTGCGGCTTTACTGGGGTTTATGTGGGCAGCTAATTTCGCAGCTGTTCGATTAAGCGATGCGCTCCCAGCTGATTGGCAACAAAAGAGCATTAACATTATTGGTGTGGTAGCCAGCTTGCCAGAAGTCACCGAGCGCGGCGAGCGCTTTAAGTTTGACGTAGAAAAGATTCTGACCCCACAAGCAAAACTACCGCAGCATATCTCACTTAATTTTTATCGTAATGAAGCATCGCCCAGGCCAGAAGATGCGCCAACTGCTAACAATCATTTTCATGCAGGGGAACGCTGGCAATTTACAGTGCGGCTGAAGCGACCACACACCACCTATAACCCGCACGGGTTTGATTTTGAGGCGTGGGCGCTGGCGGAAAATATACGTGCTACCGGTAGTATCCATAGTAAGAGCGGTTATAAAAAGCTTGCCAATTTTGTGTGGCGGCCAAGCTATATGGTAGAAACTATACGCGAAAAAATCGGTAATCGTATTTCGCAAACTCTAGAAAATAAGCCCTACGCTGGGGTTATTCGGGCGCTGGTAGTGGGAGATGATAGCCAAATTTCTCAAGCAGAGTGGAATATATTTTTACACACAGGTGTAAATCACTTAATCAGTATATCTGGCCTGCACATCACCATGCTGGCGGGTCTAATGTATGCAATTGTCGCATTTGCCTGGCGGCGCATTCCCAGTTTCGTCATGTACATGCCCGCTCACAAAGTCGCCACCATTGCTGGCTTAATAGTTGCCCTGGCCTATGCGTTGCTGGCTGGGATGTCAGTGCCCACGCAGCGTACGCTATTAATGCTCACCACCTTTGCCCTAGCTTTGATAGCCGGGCGAAATATGGCCATTTCACGCGCTTTAGCCATTGCGTTGTTAGTCGTCGTGATCGTTGACCCGTGGGCGGTGATTGCACCTGGGTTTTGGCTGTCATTCGGGGCGGTGGCTTTAATTGCCTGCATCACGGTTGGGCGGTTAAAACCTATGTCCGCATTCAATACCGCCGTGCATACACAGTGGGCTATTACATTGGGCTTACTGCCCCTGCTTATAGTCATGTTCGGTCAGGCCTCCATCATTTCGCCTGTGGCTAATGCGTTTGCAATCCCTGTGATTAGTCTATTGGTTGTCCCGCTGTCTATTTTGGGTGGCTTTATTCCTGTCGATTTTATTCTGCATGCTGCATATTTCGTATTAGAAATTTGCATGCAAGCGTTAATGTTTTTATCCAACTTGCCTACTTGGCAGCAAGCTGCGCCGCCCATTTGGGCGCTTCTTCTGGCAATGTTTGGTGTTGTCTGGATATTGTTACCGCGCGGCTTTCCACAACGCTGGCTAGGTGTTATTTTATTATTGCCTTTATTTTACACAAGCCAAGCCAAACTGGCCGAAGGAGAAATGCGTGCGACGGTATTAGATGTAGGTCAGGGTTTGGCGATGGTGGTGCAAACCAGGAATCATACGTTTTTATATGATGCAGGTCCGCGCTATTCGGCGCAAAGTGATGCTGGAAGCCGCATTGTGGTGCCATTCTTGCGAGGTGCAGGCATCAAAAAG
Source organism: Methylotenera sp. (assembly GCA_036675645.1). Taxonomy (GTDB): domain Bacteria; phylum Pseudomonadota; class Gammaproteobacteria; order Burkholderiales; family Methylophilaceae; genus Methylotenera_A. Next base: position 12,841 of record JAKFEP010000172.1, read on the forward strand.
TTAGATGGGTTTATAATCAGCCACGATGATCTTGACCACAGCGGCGGTGCGGCATCAGTGCTGGCACAATTAACTATCGGCTGGTTTGCAAGCTCGTTTACGCAAACCGACAGTATGATTTTTCCGCCTAAAGCCATTAAATGCTTTGCCGGCCAAAAGTGGCACTGGGATAAAGTGGAGTTCGAAGTGCTAGCGCCAACTTTAGCCAGCTATGAAGATGCCAGTATCAAAGACAATAACCGCAGTTGTGTAGTAAAGATAAGCAGTCAGTTTGGTAGCCTATTATTGCCAGGGGATATTGAAAAAGAGGCGGAAAATGCACTTTTGGATGATGTAATTGAAAGTAATGGCCTGCAAGATACGGCTTTTGGCGATGCTGTTTACCCGCGTCTAGCCTCTCGCCTAAAGAGCGATGTAGTGATAGCACCACATCATGGCAGTAAAACCTCCTCTACATCAGAATTTGTACAGGCGGTTGGCGCACAGCACACTATTTTTACCGTGGGCTATTTGAACCGTTTTAAACACCCTAAGGAATTCATAGAAAATCGGTTCGCAGAAAATGGCGCATTGACCTACCGCTCTGACTATCATGGCGCACTGACTTTAGATTTTACGCAAACCAATGGCATCAGTGTGAATGCTTGGCGCCAAAGCCAGCCACGTTACTGGCACGATAAATACTGATGAAAATGCTGGCGAACTTGAGTAAAGAAACTTGCCCAAAAGCCAGCTTCAAGCTAAAGTGGCACATGTTTTTTGACTTAGTGCTTTGATTAAGTCTTGTGATTTATAGTTTTTGACTTAAGGAGTTTTGCTGTGTGGGAAATTATTTTAGCGGCTGGTTGGCCAATCTGGCCATTAATCATTGCTTCAATTATCGCGTTAGCGATTATTGGCGAGCGTTTTTGGGCGTTGCGCGATGAAGTGGTGGCACCTAGCAACCTATTGCCAGAAGTGCAAAAGTGGCTAGGACAGGGCGGCGTCACTAAAGAAACATTAGTCAAGTTAGAAAATCATTCTATGCTGGGCCAAGTGTTTGCCAGCGCGTTAGCCAATGCTAAAAATTCACGCGAAATCACTAAAGAAGCAATTGAAGAAACGGGCCGCGCTGTGGCGCACAAACTAGACCGCTATTTGCCTACACTAGGTACGATTGCTACTGTGTCACCTTTGCTCGGCCTATTAGGTACGGTGATTGGTATGGTGGAGTTGTTTGGCTCGTTTACTAATAGTGGTCACGATGTCGCGCAATTTGCACGCGGTATTTCAGTGGCACTCTACAACACGGCTGGCGGTATTATCGTGGCAGTGCCTGCGATGATTGCTTATCGCTATTTCCGTGGCAAAGTGGACGGCCTGTTAGTGGAGATGGAACAACAGGCGATTAAGTTGGTAGAAATTCTGCATGGTGAAAGAAAGTAAAGTATGAATTTTCAACGTGGTAAGGCGCACGAAGAGCTAGAAATGAATCTAGTGCCGTTGATTGATGTGTTGCTGGTGATTATTATTTTCTTAATTGTCAGCGCCACTTTCGCTCGCACCAGTGAGCTGCAAATTAATTTACCTACGGCAGAGGCTATCAGTCCAGTCGATAAACCATTGGTGGTTACGGTGGAAGTTGACGCAAGCGGCCGTTATATGGTCAATGGTAACGAAGTCGCGGGTGGTGACGTTGGGCAGATTGCCAGCGCGCTTACTAAAGCGGCAGGAAGTGGCAAAGATCCCACAATTGTGATTAATGCCGATGCGAAAGCGACGCACCAAAGCGTAGTAAACGTCATGGAGGCGTCACGCCAGGCGAATTACACGCATATTACTTTTGCCACACAAGCAGTTACAAACTAAATTTGTAGCTCTTTAATTATCATTAATGTCACTCATTCGACGGCCAATTAATGTCGAAATCATCACGCAAATCTAAACATAACAACGATAAGCCGCATATTGCAAACGCTAAAGGTTTGTACTTGCGGTTATTTCGCTATATTTGGCAGCAAAAGCTTTACTTCTTTATCACCATTACCGCTACTGCCATTCTTGCCGCCAGCAACACCGGCTTTTTGGCGCTGATTAAACAAATTACCGATGAGGGGTTTGTCAAACAATCTGCCGATAAACTTAATTTATTGCCACTGATGTTGTTTGGCTTAATGACCTTGCGCGGCCTGACCGGGTTTATTTCTACTTATAGTATGAAAATGATAGCGCGCAGGATTGTAGAAAATCTACGCAAAAACGCTTTTGCCAAAATGATGCAGCTGCCAGCCAACTTTTACGATCACAACCAGACGGGTGTGATGGTTTCTAAGCTTACTTACGACACAGAGCGGATTTCAAACGCTTGTACGCGTGCTGCTCTGAACGTACTACGCGATGTGCTCACGGTGATTGGATTGGTCGGCTACATGCTGTATTTAGATTGGCGCTTGACCCTTGTATTTGCAATCGTGACGCCTTTTATGGCGCTATATCTGGCCAAGATGACGCCAAAATTGCGTGCTAATGCACAAAAAGTGCAGTTGGGCGTCGGCGAAATGACGAAAGTAGCAGAAGAAGCGATTTCTGGGCAGCGCATCGTTAAAATTTTTGGTGCGCAAGATTACGAAAACGAGCGCTTTTCCAAAGTGGTGGGTCGAAATCGCCAGCTAGAACTACGCACCACGCGAATTGCGGGCTTAAGCAGTTTGGTGGTAGAAATGCTGGCGGCGTTCGCACTGGCTTTGGTGGTGTATTACGCACTGGGTCGGTTTACCGTCGGTGAGTTCGCCGCTTTTATTGGTGCGTTACTCATGCTGATTGCGCCCATCAAACACATTACAGCTGCCAACGAAGATTTTCAGGTGGGTTTATCTGCTGCACAGAGTGTTTTTGAAGTCATCGATACGCCGCCAGAGATAAATGAAGGGGACAAGGTCATTCATCGCGCGCGCGGTGAAATTGAGTTTAGAAATGTCACAGTGCGTTATGACAATACCAAAAAGCCTGCCATTGATAATTTAAGTTTTAACATAAAACCTGGTGAAAAAATCGCATTGGTGGGGCGCTCTGGTGGGGGTAAAACCACGCTGGTGAATTTGTTACCGCGCTTTTATGAGCTAGAACAAGGCATTATTCTGTTAGATGGAGTGGATGTTCGTGCTTTGGAGCTCAAGAATTTGCGCAGCCAATTTTCACTCGTCAGCCAGGATATTATTTTGTTTAATGATAGCATTTTTAATAATATCGCTTACGGCGCCTTACGCAATGCCAGCGAGGATGAAGTGATAGCAGCTGCTAAGGCTGCACACGCATGGGACTTTATCCAGCAATTACCTAACGGCTTACAAAATGAAATTGGCGACAGGGGAGTGCGCCTTTCTGGTGGCCAGCGCCAGCGTATTGCCATTGCGCGCGCCATTCTTAAAAATGCGCCGATATTGCTGTTAGATGAAGCCACCAGTGCACTGGATACAGAATCGGAACTGCATGTGCAAGCTGCGCTGGATGCGTTGATGAAAAATCGTACCAGTATTGTCATTGCGCATCGCTTAAGCACAATTGAAAATGCCGACAGGATTTTGGTTATGCAGCAGGGCACGATTGTAGAAGCAGGTAGCCATCACGATTTGGTTGCTAACAATGGTTATTACACCAAGCTGTATCAAAAAGAATTTGAAACCTGATTTTTATGCCATGGCGAATAAAGAAGTAAGCGAGCTGATTGAAACTAGCTGGCAGCGCAAAAATGCGCTATTTTATTTCGTGCTAGTACCGCTCAGCTGGGTATTTGCAGTGCTTATTAGGTTGCGGCGTAGGCTGTATCAGTATGGTATTTTAAAGTCCTATGCCATGCCCGTGCCAGTGATTGTGGTGGGCAATATTAATTTGGGTGGCAATGGCAAAACACCAGTGGTGATGTGGCTTGTCGAGCAGTTAAAACAACAGGGGTATCGGCCTGGCGTTATTAGCCGTGGCTATGGCGGCAGCGCCAAAGCTCCCACTAGCGTCAATGTAAATAGCAACACCAGTGCGGTGGGTGATGAGCCTGTATTGATCGCCAGCCGTTGTGATTGCCCGGTATGGGTGGGTAGGCGCAGGGTGGATGTAGCGACTGAATTATTAAAAGCGCATCCCGATTGCAATATCATTATTAGCGATGATGGTTTGCAGCACTATGCACTCAAGCGTACTGTAGAAATAGCGGTTACACAGCCTGAGCAGCATGATGGCAAGCTCAGGATTTTACCAGCAGGGCCTTTGCGTGAGCCATTGAAACGCTTAAATACAGTGGATGCCATTGTTTGCAACGGTGACTTTCCCGATAATCAGCGTCGGCATTCCACATGGTTTGCAATGCAGTTAATCGGTAATCAGTTTTATAATTTACTGGATAGCAATATCAAAGCCAGTACAGCCGATTTTAAGAACAAAAGCGTTAAAGCTATCGCTGGCATCGGTAAACCTGGGCGATTTTTTGAGCATTTGAATAAACTGGGTCTGGCGTTTGCCAGCGTAAGCTTTGACGATCATCATGCGTTTACCGCGCAAGAGTTGGCGAGTATTGAATGTGATGCACTGGTGATGACTGAGAAAGATGCAGTAAAATGTAAAGCGTTTGCACAAGTGCGCTACTGGGTGCTGCCGGTAAAGGCCAATATTGATGCAGGCTTGATGCCGCTTATTTTGGCTAAAATAGCTGTAGATAGAATAGCATTGAACAAACTAGCGAAGAGGTCATCTTAAAATGGATTCAAAACTGCTGCAAATTTTAGTCTGCCCTGTCACTAAAGGGCCGTTGATTTATGATAAAAAAGCCAATGAGCTTATTTCTAAGTCGGCGCGCTTGGCTTACCCGATACGCGACGGCATTCCGGTCATGTTAGAAGATGAAGCCAGACGGCTGACAGAAGAAGAGCTTGGCACATATAAGAAAGACGAAGGCTAATCGTTGGCGGTGAGCTTTAAAGTCGTTATTCCTGCGCGCTATGCCAGTTCAAGGTTGCCTGGAAAACCATTGTTGGATATTGAAGGTAAGCCAATGGTGATAAGAGTTGCAGACCAGGCAAATTTGAGCGGGGCTAATGAAGTAGTGATTGCCACCGATTTTGCAAAAATTTTGCAAATTGCCGCACAGCATCAAGTTAAAGCAGTGATGACGCGGCTTGACCACGCATCAGGTACCGATAGAATCGCCGAAGTGGCGCAACAGCTTAATTGGGCTGACGATGAGATAGTTGTGAATGTGCAGGGAGACGAGCCGCTGATAGCCCCCAGTTTAATTCAAGAAGTAGCTGCGCATTTGGCGAATAATAGTGATGCAGTGATGGCTACTGCCTGTCATGCAATCCACGATGAAGCCGTGCTGCTTAATCCTAATATTGTCAAAGTGGTCATGGATGCCAATGGCAATGCGCTTTATTTTAGCCGTTCACCAATCCCATACCCGCGTGATGAGGTCTATAAAAACAATATTCAAGCACATCGCCATATCGGTATTTATGCCTATCGGGTCGGTTTTCTCAAAAAATACGCGCAGTTGGCGGTGACAGAACTTGAAAAAATTGAGAGCTTAGAACAGCTTAGAGTGCTGCATCATGGTTACAAAATTGGTGTGACCGTGACAGAAAATGCGCCGGAAAGCGGCGTCGATACGCAAGTGGATTTAGATTATGTGCGTGGTGTTTTTAAGCGCAGGTTAGTATAAAAGTACTGCAGACCTATATATATTCGAACATAGAACATCAAAAATAAAAAAAGCGCTGAATCATCAGCGCTTTTTTTATTTAGAGCTTTCTAATTTACAGCTTTTTGCATGGTGCTGAATACGCCTGTGCTATTGGTTTTTTTTGCAGTATTTTTGTTGTTTTTAGCAGTGCTTGTTACTGAAGGCTTCGTTGCAGCTACAGGTGCTGCCTTCACTTTGGTTTTGTCTACATATTCTGAGTGCATATGCGGTGCTGAGTTGACTAATTCTTGATTAACACAAGTGCCCATGACGCTTTTACACTCGGCAAATGCTTGGCTTGCAAACAAGCTGGTGAATATAACGGCTGATATGATAGCTTTCAATCTGATGCTCCAAAATAAATATGGCGGGGAATTTTTGAAGACGAATTATTACATAAGCCAGCAGTTTATATGTAATATTTTGTTAATAAACTATATTAAGTTGTATTAATATATCTAATGGTTATATCAGGCAGGGGTTGAACGAAATATAAAGTAAACGGCACCCAGCAAACACAAGCCAGCCCATAAAAAATCCAGCTTTAACGGTTGTTGCATATAAAACACTGCAAATGGCACAAACACGCTCAGCGTAATCACTTCTTGCAACATTTTAAGTTGTCCTAGTGACAACACGGTGAATCCCATGCGATTAGCAGGTACTTGAAATAGATATTCTACTGAGGCAATGCCCCAACTTACCAGAGCTGCGATTATCCAAGGTTTGTTATTCAGGTTTTTAAGATGTGCGTACCAAGCAAACGTCATAAAGACGTTTGCAATGGTAAGCAGGATAATGGTTTTAAGGATGGTTGGCATTTAATTTCCAATATAATCCGAAATTCACTTTGTCAGTTTCGCCTCGCCGTACAAATCGTACTGTCTTCGGCTCATTTTCTTGTGACTGCCGTTTTATATTAAAAATTAATATTACTGACTTGTTTGTTTTTGTGGGTCAAATGCGAGTTGTACATTGTCATCTATCTTCCCAGTAAGCTGATCGACACTTATCTGGCTATAATACCAATACTCTGTATTACCTGCTTCAGAGGTTGAATCAGCACTAGTCCCATTCAAGATAAGCTTTGGTTTAGTTAGACTGCTGCTTCGCCAGTCTCGCCTGTTCTAATTCGAATCACTTGCTCTATCGCGCTGACAAAAATCTTGCCATCGCCAATTTTTCCGGTGTGAGCAGCTTTAATAATGGCTTCCATGCTGGCTTCCACCAAGTCATCGCCTACTACTAACTCAAGCTTGATTTTAGGTAAAAAATCCACCACGTATTCGGCACCACGGTAAAGCTCGGTATGGCCTTTTTGACGGCCAAAGCCTTTTACTTCAGTGACAGTGAGGCCATTAACGCCAATTTCAGATAATGCTTCGCGTACTTCGTCTAGTTTGAATGGTTTAATCACTGCTTCAATTTTTTTCATGCCAGTTCCCCCGTCTTTTAAGGCTAAATTATTAGGTTAAAACTTTAATTTACATGTTATCGGATAACGTCTATCTTTGCCAAACCCTCTTTGCGTAATTCTAACCCCAACTGGCGCCTGGCGGCGCTTATATTCGTTACGGTCTATTAAATTTGTCACACGGTTTACATCTTGTTCAGAATAACCCTTGGCCATAATAGCAGGGCGACTTAAATCATCTTCCACATATGCCTGCATAATCGCATCTAAAATATCGTAAGGCGGCAGGCTGTCTTGGTCGGTTTGGTTGGCGCGTAACTCGGCGCTAGGTGCGCGGGTGATAATACGTTCAGGAATCACTTTTGACAGGCTATTGCGGTATTGTGCCAGTTTGTACACCAGTGTTTTAGGCACGTCTTTTAATAAGGAGAAGCCGCCCGCCATGTCGCCATAGAGCGTGCTATAGCCTACCGCCATTTCGGATTTATTGCCTGTCGTCAGCACAATGCTGCCAAATTTGTTACTGAGTGCCATTAGCAGCATACCGCGAATACGCGCCTGCAAATTCTCTTCGGCAGCGTCAAATGGCAAATCGCCGAATTCCGGTGCTAATGTGTCGCGGAATAAATCGAACAAATCTTTAATAGGTAATTGGCTGTATTTCACGCCGACCAAATTAGCCATTTCCACGGCATCATCCACGCTGATGCTGGCGGTAAATTCAGATGACATCATCACCACTTTAACGCGTGAGGCACCAAGCGCATCCACTGCGATGGCTAACGTGAGTGCAGAATCAATACCACCTGACAGCCCCAGCACGACACTGGGGAAACCATTTTTATTGACATAGTCAGTAAGTCCAAGTTTAAGCGCATGATAGACAGAAGCTTCGAGGCTGAGTGGTGGCGGGACTTGTTTTGACGAAATCGGGGCTATCACTGGCTGGTGATTCACTACTTCTACATAGCCTAAGGTTTCTACAAAGCTAGGTAGTTGCTGCGTCAGTTTGCCGGTGCTATCTAGCACAAACGATGCGCCATCAAATACCAGTTCATCTTGGCCACCGACTAAATTCGCATAAATAATGGGCAGGCCCGTTTCATTTGCGCGCTCAGCTATCACCTCATAACGTGTTTCTAGCTTGTCCATGTGATAGGGTGAGGCGTTGAGCGACAGTAAAAATTCAGCACCAGATTGCTTGGCACGCATCGCAGGTTCGGCTTCCCAACCATCGGCACAAATAATGACGCCAAATTGGGTGCCATTGTGGGTGAAAAGCAGTGGCTTGTCGCCGGCTGAAAAATACCGCTCTTCGTCAAACACACTGTGATTAGGCAGGCATTGTTTATGGTAAGTGGCTAGTATTTTGCCATTCTCAATCACACTCGCGGCGTTGTAGAGGTTGCCATTATCGATATGCGGGTGACCTATGAGTAGGGTGATTCCCGACACCTGGCTTGCAAGTCTTATTAACTCTAGCTCGCACGCTTGCTTAAAATCGTCGCGAAATAACAAGTCCTCTGGCGGGTAACCACATAAAGCCAGCTCTGGTGTGATCACTAGGCTGGCACCACCCTGTTTGGCACGATTGGTACAGTCTAGAATTTTGTTGGCGTTGCCGGCGATATCACCAACCATAGTATTGATTTGGGCAATGGCAATTTTCACAGTGCGATTTTCATTACTTCATGGTCAGTATTAATATTTGCCGCCTGCGTCTTTGATGAGTTTAACAATCTTCGGCTCACCTTTTTTAAGGGCATATACATAAGCTGTAAGACCGTATTTATCGCGAGCTTTTACATCCGCTTTGTATTCTAATAACAATTTAACCATCTCTTCGGAGCCTGTATCGACCGCTAATTGCAGTAAAGGCGTGCCCTCAGAGTCTTCATGGTCAACATCCGCTTTGTTAGCCAATAGCCTTTTTGCCACTTCTACCTGCTCTTTTTTTACCGCCCAAGTTAGCGCTGTCCAGCGTGACTGGTCTTGCTCATCTACCTTGGAGCCGTGGTTTAGCATATATGCCACGACTGGCGCATGACCTTCGCGTGCAGCGTACATCAGGGCGGTAGCGCCCTGCCTGTCATGGGCATTGGCTTGAGCACCTTGGGCCATCAACGCGGTCACGGTGGCTACATCGCCACTTTTGGCAGCGTACATCAGCGGCGTTTTGCCGTCATCACTCTTGACATTGGCGTCTACGCCTTTTTTGATCATTAAATTCACAATTTCACTGAAACCAGAAGTAGACGCCATGCCAAAAGCACTCCAGCCACTTTCATCACGAATTTTAGGGTCAGCACCATTGTCTAACAGTACCTTGACCGTTTCAATATGATTTTTCTTGGTGGCGAACATAATCGGTGTCCAGCCTCCGTTGTCTTCAGCATTGACTTGCGCGCCTTTACTAATCAATAAACCAGCTACTTCTGCGCGATTTTTACGCGCGGCGTACATCAACGCAGTAATGCCATTTTCATCTTTGGTTTCTACATTTGCACCGCTTTCCAGCATGGCTTTTACCGTCGGTAAGTCGCCTTTAGATGCCGCGGTGAGCAGGTAGGCAATGTCCGCAGCGAAGCTGGATTGCACGAAACCAAGCTGCACATTTGCTAATAAGAATAAAAGTACAATAAATTTTTTCAATAGTTTGCCTTTATTTTCAATGGCTTTTAAGTTTAATCGCTTGCAACACTGCTTGACCCAAGCTGGCCGGTGAATTGGCTACCACACAGCCGGCAAGTGATAACGCCTTAATTTTATCTCCGGCATGACCACTGCCACCCGAGATAATCGCCCCCGCATGTCCCATGCGTTTGCCAGCCGGTGCTGTCAGGCCTGCAATGTAGGCGGCTACAGGTTTGGTCACGTGATGTTTAATATAATCTGCTGCCGCTTCTTCATCGCTGCCACCAATCTCGCCCACCATGATAATAGCCTCGGTTTCTGGGTCTGCTTCAAACATCTCCAAGCAATCAATGAAGTTAAGACCTTTAATCGGGTCGCCACCAATACCTACACAAGTGGTTTGACCTAAACCCAGCGCAGTAGTTTGGTGTACGGCTTCATAAGTGAGTGTGCCTGAGCGTGATACTACCCCGACCATACCACGCAGATGAATGCTGCCAGGCATAATGCCAATTTTGCATTCATCTGGTGTAATAATACCAGGGCAATTGGGGCCGATGAGTTTAGTGCCGTTGGCTTTAATCGCTGCTTTTACGTTGAGCATATCTAATACCGGAATACCCTCGGTAATGCATACAATCAATGCAATACCTGCATCAGCTGCTTCTAAAATAGAATCGGCAGCATAGGCGGGCGGCACATAGATCACACTCGCATTGGCCTGAGTATCCCGCACTGCATCGCGTACTGTATTAAATACCGGTAAGTTTAAATGCTGTTGACCACCTTTACCTGGGGTCACTCCACCCACCATTTTTGTGCCGTAAGCCACAGCTTGTTCGCTATGAAAAGTGCCTTGTTTGCCAGTAAATCCTTGGCAGATAACACGGGTATTTTTATCTACTAAAATGGCCATTATTGTGTCGCCTTTACTGCTTGCTTGGCCGCATCGGTTAAATTTTCTGCCGAGATAATATTCAATCCGCTGTCACGCAACATCTGTTTACCTAAATCCACATTGGTACCTTCTAAACGCACAATGACAGGAATGGTCATACCCACTTCTTTCACAGCAGTAATAATGCCCTCGGCGATAATATCGCAGCGCATAATACCGCCAAAAATATTCACCAGTATGGCTTTTACGTTGTCATCGGCCAAAATAATCTTAAAGGCTTTGGTGACGGTTTCGGCAGTCGCGCCCCCACCCACATCCAAGAAATTGGCGGGTGCACCGCCGTGCAGTTTAATTAAATCCATGGTCGCCATCGCCAAACCTGCGCCATTGACCATGCAGCCAATGTTGCCATTAAGCGCAATGTAATTGATGCCAGCTGCATGCGCAGCTGCTTCTTTGGCATCTTCCTGACTTAAGTCGCGTAGCTCACTTAAAGCTTTATGCCTGTAAAGTGCGTTGTCATCTACACTCATTTTGCAATCCAGCGCGACCAGTTTTCCATCCGTTGTCACAACTAGAGGATTGATTTCCAGTAAGGACAAATCATTTTCTTTAAATAGTTTATACAGGCCTTTAAGCAGTTTGGTAAATGCAGCAATTTGCTCACCACTTAAATCTAGTGCAAACGCTAAATTACGTGCTTGGAAATCGACCAACCCATTCAGCGGGTCGCATACTTCTTGCAGGATATGTTCTGGATGATTGGCTGCAATTTCTTCAATGTCCATGCCACCGGCGCTGGACGCTACCACCACCACGCGCTCATGCGCTCTATCCACCAGCATGGATAAATACAGTTCGCGCGCAATCGGTAGCGTTTCTTCTACCAGCACTTGGCTTACCAGTTGGCCATCAGGCGCGTTTTGATAGGTGACTAAAGTATTACCTAAAAGGCTTTTTGCGTAGGCCTCAACCTCACTCAGTGAATTCAACACTTTAACGCCACCGGCTTTGCCGCGTCCGCCTGCGTGAATTTGCGCTTTCACTACATATTGTTGGCTTTTGATGTCTTTTGCAGCCGCCATTGCGCTAGCAGCATCGCCAGCAACCTCGCCAATAGGCGTTGCCAGGCCATATTGCTTTAATAAATTTTTGGCTTGATATTCGTGTAAATTCATTTTAGAGTGGGATTTAAGACAGGGTTTATTTAAATTATATTTAACATCTGATATTTTCGCGCAAAAGCGCTATCGAAGCTAGTAAAACCAAATAAAGAGCACGATTTGTTTGCTATATTACTGAATGATGCAGCAAGCTTAAAAGCTTAATCATTATTTATAATTATTAAAACGATGCCCTGCAAACCTGGTGTAATCGGCCTGCAGGGCATTTGTTTTTCACACACGTCAGCTATCTAGAGCTAATCTATTTATTTAAATCTTGCTCCCATGCATTGCCATACACTTTACCGTTGCGCGATAAAATAAACATTTGATACATGCTGGTCACCCACATAAAAGTAGATGCCAAGCTATAGCCAATGCCGCCAATGATAGTGAACCAGGCAAAACCAGGTGAAAGTTTAGTCAACCACCAAGATAGTATGTCGATGATTAAGAAACCAAATGGGAAAGCAATCGCCAGTATTTTCAATATTTTTGGCACGCCCACTGCAAAGCTAAAAATAAAGCCCATAAAGAAAAAGATGAAGCTGATACCAAATAAATGGATATGGGAGACGCGAGTGAGGTTCTGAATACTTTCGCCTTCACCCGTGGCAGCCACCACTTGTACTTCTTCAAAGTTATTAAAGTTGGGAATATTCGGCACTACGCTATGGCAAGACACGCAATTTTTGGCGAACACGTCTTTAAAATGCGCGTCCCAATCGGCCTTTGGCGCACCTTTACGTACCCATTGAATAATATCCGCGCGCGTTTCATCCGGCGCCATCGCCTTCATCGATCCATTTAACATGCTCTCTAGCTTGCTATGCGTTCTGTCGCCGTAGTAACTGTAAACGATATCGTTTTTAGATAAGCCAACTTTGCCATCGGCCATGCCGTGGGTAAGCATGATTTGCAACCCTGCCATGAGTAAGCCCACACCAATCACCAACAAATAGCCAGCAAATAAGGCTTTGAGTGGTAAGGGTAAATTAGGTAAATTTAGCCAGCTTAAGTTTGCTGGGGCTGTTGTTGTAGCAGTTGTTTTTTTGTCTGTGGATTTGGTTGCAGGTTTTGGTGCGGCTTTCATGGTTTACTTTCGATACGGAATGTAAAAATCATAGCATTCAAAGATGAAATAACAAAGTCAGCAGTCATTTTATTTAGATAAATACTGCCTATAAACCCTGAGTGATTGCCAATAACAGGCCAATGCTATAATCAGGTTTTAGCCACATTCTTTTATTTTAAGTAGGTTTTTATGCGTTTAGTCATTCAAGGCCGTGCCATTGGCATGGCGCATCTCACTCATATTCACCGTCTCGTAGGCGGTAGTGCGCAATTTATGCAAACTGCCGAACACGCTTATTACCTGCCCACCAATTTAACGGATGTCACAGAAGTTAAAGCTTTTTGTGCAGCGCAAAGCATTGATTGCGCTTTGGTGCCCGATGCACAACGCTTAAATCAAATTGGCTTGTGTGTGATGGATATGGACTCGACCTTGATTAACATCGAATGTATCGACGAAATTGCCGATATGATGAGCTTGAAGCCACAGGTGTCAGCCATTACAGAAAGCGCAATGCGTGGTGAGCTGGACTTTGCGGCTAGCCTGACTAAACGTGTGGCCTTATTAAAAGGCCTGGATAAAATTGCGTTAAACCGCGTGATTGACGAGCGCCTGCAACCTAACCCTGGCGCAGTGGAATGGATTGCTGCTTGTAAAGCGAATAACATTAAAACCATGGTGGTGTCTGGAGGGTTCACCTTATTTGCCAATCATGTAAAAGACTTGCTAGGGTTGGATTACGCGGTAGCGAATACGCTGGAAATTGTAAATGGTAAGCTTACCGGGCAGGTGCTGGGCGATATTGTGGGTGCTGATCGTAAAGCTTTAGAGCTATTGAAGTTGCGTGAAACTTTGAGCTTAAGATTTGACCAGACGATTGCCGTTGGTGATGGTGCCAATGACCTGAAAATGATGAAAGTAGCTGGGGTGAGCGTAGCCTACCACGCAAAACCTATCGTACAACAACAAGCCACTTATGCCTTAAATTTTAACGGCTTAGATGGCATCATCAATTTACTTACCGCCTAATTTATTTGCCCTAAAGTATAGCCAATTCAGCCTCACTAAATCCAGCGAGTCTTCTCGCTTCAAGATTAAATGGCGGTTTTAATTTTGGCGCGCTATATTGTTGGCATAAGTGCTTAAAGGTAGTAATGGGTTCTAACTTTCGCTCATTACAAAGCCAGTTAAACCAGTAGTTACCAATGGCGACATGACCAATCTCATCGCGCAGGATAATATCTAAAATCCCAGCCATTTTTAAATCGCCTATCTGCGCAAATTTATTACGTAGTGCGGGGCTGGCATCCAGGCCTCGTGCTTCCAAGGTGCGCGGCACTAAGGCCATGCGTGCCAGTACATCATTTTTGGTTCTGTCGACCATTTCCCACAAGCTGTTGTGGCCACTAAAGCTGCCGTATTCATATCCCAACGTTTTCAAATGCGCGTTTAGCAGTGAAAAGTGATAAGCCTCTTCAACTGCCACTTTTAGCCAATCGGTGTAATAATTTTTTGGCATATGGTCAAATCGCCAAATCGCATCTAGTGCCAGATTAATGGCATTGAATTCAATATGGGTGAGGGCGTGAATCAATGCCGCGCGGCCCTCTGCTGTGCGCATGCTACGCTTAGGTAAGCTTAGTGGCGCGACCAATTCAGGTTTGCTTGGTCTGCCGGGGATGGTGCTCATGATGGCCTGAGAGGCACATATATGTTGACCTGCAGTAATGCTTAAGCTAAGCGTTTTTAACGCTAAAACACCATTTGCTTTAACCTCTGCCTCAGTTTCACATAGCCAGTGCAGAGCGCTCTGTCGAAGTTCATTCATTCCAGTAATTCCGTTAAAGAATCAAGAATAACAAGGCAGAGCGCCGCAGATAGTACGCCGTTATTGTTGGTTGTTAAGCGGAATAAAATCCAACTCGCCTGCCTTCATGTCAGGCACCATTAAATAAGCTTCATCCTTAGTGATGGCAATATCTGCAGCCGCTTGATAACCATCTTTCAGCAGGGTTACATCACCTTTGGTGTTAATGCTGAATACCTTGCCATTTTTCCAGTCACTTACATACATGGCGCCATTGGAATTGTGTACCACGCCATCGCCACCACCAAAGCCTTCAGCGATGTCCGTCAGCGCCTGTGTTTTCTGGTTAAAGGTATATAAGACACCAGAAGTGAAATCAACGTAAATCAGCACGTCACCGGTGTCATCTGCCAGCAAGCCATTCGGCGCCATAACGCGTGCATCTTGTTTGCCATCGATTAGCAACTTAACTTGTCCATTCGCATCGATTTTATAAATGATGCCGCCTTTCCCTGTGCCCATGTCACCAGTGTCAGATAGATATAAATTACCTTGTGGATCGGCTTCCAAATCGTTGAAAAATTGTGGTGTCACTGGGAATGCAACTGTCGCAACAAATACACTGGCTTTGCCATCAGGCGTAATTTTTATGATTTTGTTTTTATCAGCCACAAACAGATTTTCACCAACCATCGCCAAACCTTTCGGGTCATCCAAGCCCTTAGTAAAAATTGAGGTTTTACCAGCAGTGTCAACAACGGTAATTTGACCATCACCATCTTTGTCAAATTCGCCTATTTCTGAAATGAAAATTCGTCCATCTTTGGCTTGCACAACAGATTCAGGCGTCTTTAAGCCAGTGATTTTTTGTCTTGGGGTGTTTAGCGAATCTTTCGTTTGGGTAGCACATCCAACGCTAGTCAAGGTGGTTGCGATTGCAAATGCGGTAATTAAGCTTTTCATATATGTGGCTACCTTTATGTAATGTTAATAATAAAATTTGGCGGCTGGCAGGGTATCTAATGCGTCACAAATGCTTCTGAGGTTGCCAATATTGGCATTGTCCATTTTGGCTTTGTCTAATGTAGCCAAAAACGCTTTATCTGTTTCCAATTTTTTAATCACTTTATCCATGGCTTTGGTATAGGCTTTTTCCATAGAGTAATCTGGCTTAATACCTAAATCACCAATTTGCTGTGCTTGTTTTTTAATCACAGTCAGTGAATTTTCATAGGTCGGTTGTTCAGTGCCTTTTACATAGGCGCGCGCAATAATCTCACCGTGGAACACGCGCACTTGTGGATTGTAAAACATATGTGGCTCTAATAACACCACCACGTTGGCGGGCTCATTGCAATCGCTCACATAGGCAAAACGTTTAATCAGTGCTTGACGCGCTGCTTTCTCGGCTAACGGACCCTTCATATGCCAAACATCTAAATAAGGGTGTAGTAGACGCACTGGGTGTTCATAATGGGTTTTGCCGATATGCATAGCAATGCTGCCCGGCAACTTGATTGGCGTCGTTTCGGCATGTGCAACAATGGAAAATACGAGGGTTAACACGAGGATAAAGAACAATTTTTGCATGTGATGTTTTTTTAGGTTTAAGCGCTGATGGTCAAAGTGTGTTGGTTATTTTGCTTTATAGTGGATGCGGTAGATATAATTTGTGCGGTCATCTGATACATATAATGCACCGTCTGGGCCTGTAACCACATCAACCGGCCGGCCCCAAGCATCACTTTTAGCATTATTAAGCCAGCCAGTCGCAAAGTCTACGACTTCCACTGGGCTGTCGCCTTTAAATTTTACGCGTATTAGCTTGTAACCACTTAATTCCTTACGGTTCCAGGAGCCATGTAATGCAACGATGGCATCGTCTTTATACTCGGCTGGAAAATTGGTTTTGTCTAAAAACGTTACCCCGATCGGGGTAGAGTGTGAGGTAAAGGTGATGGCGGGCGCGCTGGTCGTTTTGCAAAAACCGGCTTCACCTACAAAGTTTGGGTCCTCGAATTGATATTTAATATTACTTGGGTCTGCCCAGCAATGCGGCCAGCCATAATGCTTGCCTGGTTCAATTTTATTAAAATGTTCGGGCGGCAGTTCATCATTCACTTTGCCGCTTTTTTTGTCGCTACGCATATCAGCGCCGTTATTGGTAGCAAACATGGCCCCCGTTTTAGGGTGCCAAGCAAAGCCTTGGCTGTTGCGCAAGCCGCGCGCCCAGATAGGGTTTGGCGCGTGGCGGCCTACTGTTTCTAATGCGCCAGCGGGTTTACCATCTAGTGTGTATCTTAAAATTGTTGCGCGCAGCGGATCGCTTTCTCTGCATACATTGCAGCTAGAACCCACGTTAAGATACAAGTGGTTATCTGGCCCCAGTTTAATCGTCTTAACGGTATGACCCCCGGTGGGAAGCCTGCTAATAAGAGGCTGCGGGGCAGACCATTTCTCTTTGTCTTTTGTTAATTTAACCACGCCATCCTGGTTGGCTACCAGTAAGTCATCTCCTATAAATGCCAATCCATTGGGCGCATCGAATGCACTGGAAACCAAAACAGCTGCTTCTGCAATCCCGTCTTTATTGGTATCTGGCAACATCACCACTTGGTCACTTTTGCCTAAAGATGCAAATAAATTCCCTGTTTTATCAAATGCCAGCATGCGCGGCGGAGTCTCTAATTTGGCATATATGTTGATTTCAAAGCCAGCGGGCAAGTTAAGATTGAGCACACTCGGCGGCTCGGCTGCGCTTGCACAACTGAGCGTAGAGAGGCTGCAAAAAGCCAGTTGAGTATAGGTACTAAGCTTATAAAAGATTGTTTCGAACATATTGCTACCTCAAGTAAGCACATCTGACCAGATATTGGCTGCCCATGCCTGTGCGTAATCGCCTTCTTGCACCGAAGGTTTTAGCGATACGCCACCACCTTCTGCAACAATCATAATTTTTTTGTTGGGATCGTATCGGTAAACCGTGGCCACGTGCATCGCCTCTTTATCACTGACAAAACTGTAGCAAGTGTTGGCAAATACAGGCGCTGGGTCTGGCCCACGATTTAACATCAGCTCCACAATGGCGCTGGCACAGATGCGCGCTTGATTGGTGGCCAAGTGTGCCGATTTTGGCAAATTGCTGTCAATGGCGTCACCAATCACATGGATGCCGGGTACCACGGTTGACTCGTAAGTAATAAAACTCACTTCGCACCAGCGATTATCGGCGTTATCCACCCCTGCTAATTGTGCAGGTTTTCCGGCGCGTTGTGGCGGAATGATATTCAACACATCGCCGCTGACTGTTTCAAAATCCGTCTTCACCGTTTTAGTTTTAACATCTACTTCTGCGATGATATTGTTGGGACGGTAATCCACTATACCAGGGTACATCTCTGCCCACACCTTCGTAAACAGGCCTTTTTTAGAAGTTATTTCAGGATTGGCATCCAGCACAATGATTTTGCTTTTTGGCTTATGTGCTTTCAGGTAACTGGCCACTTGGCATACGCGCTCGTAAGGCCCAGGCGGGCAACGATAAGGGGCGCGTGGTACGTTGATTACAAACACGCCGCCATCAGGCATCGCTTCGAGTTGTTTACGCAGGTTCACGGTTTGCCAGCCGGCCTTCCACGCATGCGGAATTTCTTGCTGCGCGGTTTCCAGGTTAGGCAATGTGCCATACATAAAATCAACCCCTGGGGCGATTATCAGGCGATCATAATGCATTTCGCCGCGCTTCATTTTTACTTTTTTGTTAGCGGCATCAATCGCCGTTACTTCATCGCTAATCCAAGTCACACCATGATTTTTTTGTACTAAATCGTAACCAAACGTCAGGTCGTGAATTGTTTTGCTACCGCCCAGCACTAAGTTACTCAGCGGGCATGAAACAAATTGGCTAGATTTTTCAATGACAACGACTTCGATATTGCCAGCACTCCACATCCGAATATACTTGGCCGCCGTCAGACCTGCATAGCCGCCGCCGATAATCACCACGCGGCCGATACTGTTGGCATTTTTCTTGTTAACGCCTGCGCAACTTACAAGCAGGGTAGGGGCAAGGCTGGCAACAGCTGCCCCCAAACCGGTCTTAATAAAGTCTCGTCGTTTAACGTTATTCATGATGCGCTTTTAATGTTTGCGCTTTGGGCACATGGCCAGGCACACGATTTTGTTTTGAGAAATAATCGGCCAGCAAATTTATTTCGTCTGTAGTTAAACCTTTGGCGTGACGGTGCATGACCGTTGCCGGGCGGCTACCCTCTTTAAACGAAAGCATTTGTGCCGTGAAGTAAGCGCCATCCATGCCAGCCAGTTCTGCATTGCCGCTGATGGCATTGCCGTTGCTGCCATGACAGGCTGCGCATGAAGCGGCTAATGTGCGAATGTGGGGGGTGCTGTTGAGCGTTTCGGTAGAACTAATCACCTCAGCTGCGTGAACAATTGAGGTGATTATTGTTAGGACAGACAAACCAATAAATATTGAATATTTCATGGTGTTTTTATTCTAGCCTAAAGTATTATTTTAAGGACTTTTTGCGCCGCTACGTGCATCCTAGGGTCACACGTTTTATTTACAAGTTTTTATTTACATGCCTACTCGAAGCATTTGCCTTCGGTACAGCCATCGTCTTTAACGCCCATTTCAGTGAGTGTTTTTACCATTTCTGTGTTTCCAACATCGCGGAAATAACGTATTAATGATACGTCGGCTTTCATTTTGACATTCACGTCAGCACCCTTACTGGCCAGATATTTAGCTAAATCCATGTGACCATTTAGTACCGCTAAGTGAAAAGCCGTGTGGTATGCCACTGGGTGCATATAATTGATATCGGCGCCTTTACTCAACAGGTACTTCACCATTGCCATTTGACCTTTGTTAGAAGCCATCTGCAGTGGCGCCCAGCCAAAGAATTTTTCATTCACGATTTTTGGATCGGCTTTTACAAACTTTTCCACAACTTTCATTTTGCCTTCAGTGATACCATCAGTAAGCTCTACTTGTTCGTCATCAGTAATCGCCAAGCTGTTGAGTGAAAAACTTAAAGCCAATATCGCAAATAATGTTTTTAATAGGGTCATGCTGTTTTTTCCTTTTTTATAAAACGCCTTTAGGCGATAAATTTTCTTGCATTGCGGAACATCCGCATCCAAGGCGCATCTTCCAGCCACTCGTCAGGATACCACGAATGCTGTACCGAGCGGTATAC
>JAKFEP010000197.1:0-32726 GCA_036675645.1 Methylotenera sp.
CCTTTGGCTAATAGTAAACGTATCGCCAAAATTGGCTTTACCGGCTCCACTGCGACAGGTCGCGCTATTGCAACTGCTGCTGCCAGCAACCTCATTCCAGCTACATTAGAATTAGGTGGTAAATCACCTAATATCTTCTTTGCCGATATTATGGATGAAGATGACGCATTTTTTGATAAGGCCATCGAAGGCCTGGTGTTATTTGCGTTCAACCAAGGCGAAGTCTGTACTTGCCCATCACGTGCCATTATTCAAGCCTCTATTTACGACAAGTTTATGGAACGCGTCATGACGCGCGTAAAAGCCATTAAGCAAGGTAATCCGCTAGATCCAAACACCATGCTCGGCGCACAGGCATCACAAGACCAATTGAACAAAATCATGAACTACATAGACATTGGTAAACAAGAAGGGGCCGAAGTATTATGCGGCGGTAATCGCAACATGTTAACTGGTGATTTAGCTGATGGCTATTATGTTGAGCCGACTTTGTTAAAAGGCCACAACAAAATGCGCGTGTTCCAAGAAGAGATTTTTGGTCCGGTGCTTGCTGTGACGACTTTTAAAGACGAAGCGGATGCGTTGGCAATTGCAAATGACACTATTTTTGGCTTAGGTGCTGGTGTTTGGTCTCGTAACGGTACCACCGCTTACCGTATGGGTCGTGGCATTAAAGCAGGTCGCGTATGGACTAACTGTTACCATGCCTACCCTGCCCATGCTGCGTTTGGTGGTTATAAAGAATCTGGTATTGGCCGTGAAAATCACAAAATGATGCTAGACCACTACCAACAAACTAAAAACCTGCTTGTCAGCTACAACCCAAATAAACTAGGTTTTTTCTAGTAAATCAGGTCATTCTAATTTAAGGTTTTAGCAGAATTTAGATAAAATCAAGGGACGGGTTTACTCGTCCCTTATTATTTGGAGCTAGTTTTATTTGGAGTAGCCATGAACACTGTGACAGAAAATATCATGCAAACCGTCAACGACCCCGAAAAAAACCAGCGCGTTTCGGCCACACCCAGTGCATTGGCGCTTATTGACAGACTCACTGCTGAGCATGGTCCGATTGCATTTTTGCAATCAGGCGGCTGTTGTGAGGGTAGCGGGCCAATGTGTATGCCGATTAAAGAATTTAACCCTAGCGCATCTGATGTGATTCTAGGCGAATGGAAAGATGCCACGTTTTACATGGGCGACAGCCACTTTACCTTTGCCGAGAATATGCACACCATCTTAGATGCCACGCCTAATTCCAGCGGGTCGTTCTCGCTCGACTGCGGCACTGGCTTTGCCTTTATTACTCGAGGCAGATTATATAGTGAGGAAGAATTAGCACAGCTGCCACCTGTGGTTAGGGTTGGCTATTAATACGGCTTACCATTAAAAATTTATGCCCTGCAAGCCGCATGGATATTACCCCGTGGCGCACTCATCTTTGTATTCAGACGAAAAAGGGCGTATTTAGAAAAAATCCCGTTAAGCACTGCGTTTAATATCATAAGCCATGCAATGTTCGAACAGTTCAGGCATCGCTACACCGTAACCTTGAGCATAATCCACGCCGATCTCTTCCAGCATGCGGATAATATCGTCATTTTCCGCAAATTCAGCTATCGTTTTAAGGTTCATCACATGCCCCACATTGTTAATAGACTCCACCATGGCACGATCAATTTTATTATCGACTATAGATTTAACAAACATACCATCAATTTTAAGAAAATCCACTTCCAGATTTTTCAAGTAACCAAAAGATGATAGGCCGCTACCAAAATCATCAAGTGAGAAACAACAACCAACTCCTTTTAAAGCATGCATAAATTGACGTGCCTTTTCTAAATGAGTGATAACGGCTGTTTCAGTAATTTCAAAACAAATACGGTTTGGATTAATCTTATGTTTTTTAAATTGATCTAGCACATAATGTTGAAACCCCTCATCTGACAATGTTTGCCCAGAGAGGTTAATGGCACATGTGTATGGGAAATCATTGCCCATGCTGGCAATGATAGCAAAAGCCTTTGCTACCACCCAACGATCAATCAAAGGCATTAAGTTATAACGTTCGGCAGCAGGCAAGAAAAATTCTGGCAGAAACATATTGTCATCTTGATCTTTCATACGAATCAGAATTTCGCAATGAGGCTCACCATCTAGCATAAAACTATGCATGCGCTGCATGTATAAAACAAATTGATTCTCTTCTAAACTCCGATTAATTCGCGATACCCATTCAATATGATTGAAACGCTCTTTCAATTCTCTCTCGTCCGGAATATAGGTTTGGATGCGATTACCACCCTCTTTCTTGGCTATATAGCAGGCAGAATCTGTAATAGCGAACAGTTCGCTTAATGTGAAAGATTGATTTTGTGAAATTTCGGTCAAACCGATACTGGCGCCAACTTTAAATACTTTATCATCATATCTAAAACGATATTCTTGTACCGCGCTTAGCAAATCGTTTACTATCGATTGCGCTTTATCCAGGTCACATCCCATCAACAGAATTGCAAACTCATCTCCACCTAAGCGCGCAAGCGTATCTGCACTGCGTATTCTTGTTTTAAGCTCGCCACATAATTGTTTTAAAAGTGCGTCCCCTGCCATGTGCCCACTTGTGTCATTGACTATCTTGAATTGATCCAAATCCAAATAAGCAAGGCAGTGCACACGATTTTCAGAGACTGCATCCTCGATTGCGTCTTGTATTTTTCGCTCAAACTCGTACCGATTAATAAGGCCTGTTAATGCATCATGGCTAGCTTGATATGACAATTGCTTAGAAAGTGCGCGTATCGCAGTGACATCTCGCAATACAGTAACTGTGCCAAAATTAACGGTAGCGTGATCACTTAATGCAGATGTCATTTTGGTAATAATGAATTCTTGCCCATCGGTACGTTTAAGAATGACTTCATCTATGGCGCTGGAATGATCAGTTATCCAGCTACCATCAATAGGCGCGATATTGTCCTCTGTTATTAAGTGAATCAGTTCCTGCACTGCTTTTCCATTCGCCTCACTAGACAAAACTCCTGTTAGTCCCTCAGCAGCAGCATTCATATAAACAACATGACCTGAATCATCACAAGTAATAACTGCATCTGTAATACTCGAAAGGGTAGATAGTGTAATTTGTGACCGGTTCTTTTCAAGTTCTAATGCATGTTGCGACCCGTCAAGTCGCTCAAGCATAACGTTTATATCGTACCCGAGGCTCGCTATTTCATCGCGTCCTTCTAAATCTTCAATACGACCTGCAGGGGTAGCCAAGTCGGCAATGCGTTTCACATTGCGATTTAAATGTTGAAGCCGTTTTAAGACGAGCTTGTCGGTTAACCAACTGAAAGCCGCCAATAGCAGCGCAACTAATAGCGCACTCCAATATATAAAATTCAGGCTTGACTCACCTTGTTCAAAAATCTCACGATCATCAGTAACACGCAACATAAGTTTAGAGGTTCCACCAATATCCTCAAGTGCTTTATACCCAACTATCTGCTTATTATTTAAAGGCTTTATTTCTACTGTGTTCTTGGATAACTGTACCACTCCTGCCAAGTTAGAGTTCAGCGAAGACTGAATATCAAGCTTCGCACCTAGAATTTTTGCAATATGCGCTATAAGTGGCTTATCCAGCGCCCGCACCATAATGAGTGTGCCGCGACGCTCTTTCGTTACTTCGCTATCCCGCACATCGAAAGCAGAAACTACAAAAACACCTTCAGGAGTCTGGAATAGTCCTGAAATATCATCATTTTCTGGGTCTATAAGCACGCCGCCTTTGTTAGCCGCTTGCTCAAGCTGTTGTGGGATTCGCCAAGACTGCCCTGAAACAAAGTCTAATCCTTTTTTGAATACTATCTCACCATTAAGGTTAACGAAAATAATCGCATTAATTTTGATATTGGAAAAAGTTGTGTCGTTAAGATTGGATTTGATATAGGCTGGATCGCGCGTTTCCATAAAATGGTAGGTATCGTTCCAGTGAGCGTAGTCGCGAGTAACCGAACTGAGCTGATCAGATTGCTCTTTCAACAAACTCTCGGCACTGCTTACTTGTATCAAGGTTTTATCATGCTCTAATTTTGAATAACCTTGTTGCAGAAACAGTTTCGTTACTAAAAACAAAATTGCAAACAGCAATAACAATCCTATTGCTATTAACAAAAGCAGTTTTGCTCTTAATCCTGTAAATTTCTTTGTCATCTAAAATCTCAATGTGATCAACGGCTTGCTTAACATTAGCAAATGGCAATATTCATGCCAAGGATAGAGATATTAGCAATATATTTAAAGACTCTTGAAATGACTACTAATTATTTAAAAAATCGGCTATTTATTTGAAGCCTAGACTATCAAGCAAATCGTCCACATGCTCTTGGCTAACCATATGTAACGCAATCTGTGGCCTGTTCAACAAAGCTGCGTTAGTTGCCGCCTCTTTTTAGCCATTTCTGGCGAAAAATCAACAAGCACTAAATTAATAAATAAATAGATGACTATAAAAAATCCCCCTAAGCTTTACAGTTAATACTGCTAAATTAAGGTAAAATCATGGTTGGCGGGCCTCCCCGCATTGTAAAGTAGCCAATCTGGTCAGGGGCGGAAGCCAGCAGCCACAACTATTGAGCAAGTGCCGGGGGCAAGGCTCGCCTCTTCAATTAAACCTATTACGCTCGAAATTGCTTTAGTTATGCAGTGCTCACAAGCTCAATGTACAATAAAACTATTTCGCTTGCTGCGCGCTGTACGCCTCGCACTTTCATCGCTCATCACAGTTTTTCTTTTTTCAATTTAGCTTTAGAAGAATTATGAATTATGGGCTAAAATTTAGCCTATGTCATATCAAGTACTCGCGCGTAAATATCGCCCAAAAAGCTTCGAAAACCTGGTTGGTCAAGACCACGTTGTGCGCGCACTTACCAATGCACTAGACCAGCAGCGATTGCACCATGCCTATTTGTTTACAGGCACACGCGGTGTCGGCAAAACCACCCTCGCCCGCATCTTAGCCAAATCGCTTAATTGCGAAAGCGGCATCACCGCCAAACCTTGCGGCGTATGTGACGCTTGCATGGGCATTGATGCGGATCGTTTTATTGATTACATTGAAATTAACGCCGCCTCTACCCGCGGTATTGACGATGTACGCACGTTATTAGAGCAAGCCACCTATGCGCCCACACAAGGCCGCTTTAAAATTTTCATGCTCGACGAAGTACACCAACTGACGAAAGAAGCATTTAATGCCTTGCTAAAAACGCTGGAAGAGCCGCCAGCGCACATTAAATTCATCCTAGGCACCACTGATCCCCAAAAAGTACCCGTCACCGTGCTAAGCCGCTGTTTGCAGTTCAACTTGCGGCAAATGGCCAGCCCGACTATTACGGAGCATTTGAAAAACGTACTCAGCCAAGAGAGCATCAATTTTGAGCCGACAGCTATCCACCTGATTGCACGCGCTGCGGCTGGCAGCATGCGTGATGCGCTGTCACTAACTGACCAAGCGATTGCATACGGCAATCAAAGCGTAAACGAGGCTGAAGTGCGCAGCATGCTGGGCGCGATTGATCAAAGTTACCTTTATGAAATACTCGCTGCCCTGCAAGCCAATAATGGTCCAGCTGTTATTGAAATCACCAAGCAAATGGAAGCGCGCAGTTTGTCGTTTGAAGCCGCGCTGAATGATTTGGCCAACTTGTTGCATCAAATTGCCATTGCACAAACCGTGCCGCAAAGTATCGCCGATGATTTGCCAGAGCGCGCCGCGTTGCTTAATTTAGCACAAACATTCAGTGCCGAGACGGTGCAGCTGTATTACCAAATTGCGCTTTTAGGTAGAAGAGATATTGGCCTTGCGCCAGACGAATTTGCAGGCTTTACCATGACGCTGTTGCGCATGCTGGCCTTCATGCCAGCGGAAAAAAGCGCGTTAACGCCGCAAGGCAGTGAAAATGTTAGAAAACCTCAAGCTAACGGAAATGCAGCTGTGCCTGCAGTAAAAGTAGCAGCAGCAGAAAAAGAAGTCTCATCTGAACCGTTACAAGTCAATACAAGCATTCAAGCTGATACGTCAGAAGTCAACATTCCTAAGGATTCCAACTTGCCGGTTGTAGACACGGCTAGTTTTGATGGAAACTGGCGCAAATTGGTAGAGCAAAACCTTAAGCTGGGTCTTGCGCGTGCACTGGCTCAAAATTGCGAATTACTAAGTTACGACGAGCATAGCTTAAATTTACGTGTGGCCAATGCGCAAAAGCATTTGGTTAGCCCGAGTTATCAAGACAAACTGGCCAACGCCATTAACGAGTATTTTGGTCGTAAAATACGTTTAAATATTACAGTGGCAAGTGATACACACACAGAAATCGTCACCCCAGCCAAGCAAAATGCCAATGAGAAAGCGGTCATACAATCAAGTGCGGAAGCCGCAATTATGAACGATGATTTTGTAAAAGCACTTATGCATGATTTAGGTGCAACGATTATTCCAAACTCAATCAAACCCAACTAAACTAAAACGTTGTCATCATGCATTGTTGTAAATTTTTAAAATGTTTGTTTACATACAACCCCGTATGCAACACTCCATTTTTTAAATTACGCCTCGCCTGATTTAAAACTTTAAGTTTTTTACTAATTTCAAGGAGAAAAATATGATGAAAGGTGGCATGGGCAATATGATGAAACAGGCCCAAATGATGCAAGCCAACATGCAAAAAGCGCAGGCTGAGCTTGCAGAAACACTCGTGGAAGGCACAGCCAGCAATGGCTTAGTAAAGGTAAGCATGACCTGCAATAACACAGTGAAGCGTGTGATGATAGATGACGCCGCGATGGATGATCGCGAAACTTTAGAAGATTTACTCTTGATTGCACTCAATGATGCCCGTGCTAAAGCAGAAGCAACCTCAAATGCGCGCATGAGCGGCATGATGCCCGCGGGCTTTAAGCTGCCCTTCTAATCAATGTGAAGAATCCACCTGCCCTAGAGCAACTCATCGATGCTTTGCGATGCCTGCCAGGCGTAGGGCCAAAATCGGCACTGCGCATGGCTTATTATCTGTTACAGCGCGATAGAAAAGGTGCTAACACGCTAGCGTTATCAATGCAAAACGCCCTACAAGCACTTGGGCATTGCACGCTGTGTAATAATTTTTCCGAAACGCCTATCTGCCCGCTATGTGCATCAGAAAAGCGCGAGGCGACTCAGTTGTGCGTGGTGGAGATGCCCACCGATTTAATGATGATGGAACAAACCCAATCCTATTCAGGCATGTATTTTGTATTGATGGGCAGGCTTTCACCTTTAGACGGCGTTGGACCAAAAGAAATTAATTTGGATAAGCTCATTAAGCGCACGCAAGACGGCGCAGTAAAAGAGGTGATTTTGGCCACCAATTACACAGTGGAAGGTGAAGCTACTGCGCACTATATCAGTGAATTGCTCAAAGCACGTGGTATGACTGTAAGCCGTATTGCGCGCGGCTTACCAATGGGTGGTGAGATTGAATATGTTGACAGCGGGACGCTGTCTATGGCGTTGCTTGGTCGGAAACAGCTATAAGTTAACGATTTTTGCTTGTTAGCAACTTGGGTAATTGCCGTATTTTAAAGACTCAATGTATCTAGCACTTTTAACAACTCGTCTGGTGTTTCAATCAGCACATCTGCCCCCCACTCCGCTGGTTTGTCACTTACATCAATATAGCCAAACAAAGCCACGACTGCTTGTATACCAGCCGCTTTAGCTGCCTGCACATCTCTTTCTGCATCACCCACATACATACAATTTTCGGCGGCAATGCCAATCTGCTGGCAAGCCATTAATAATGTAGCTGGCGATGGCTTTGGCTGTGGCGCGTCATCCCCGCACACTACACAAGCCGCGCGATTGTGTAAGTTTAGGCCCATGCTTTCAATTAAACCAACCGTAAACCGGCGTGGCTTATTGGTGACAATCCCCCAATTTAAACCTTTGTGCTCAATAGCTTGCAATAAATCGGCAATACCAGGCAGCAACGCTGGGCTGCGTGTAAATACCGTATCATAAATGCTTAAATACTCATCACGCATGGCAATAAAATTGATATCTGCAGGTGTAATGCCAAAACCCAAACCGATTAAACCTCGTGAGCCGTGCGAAGCAAATGGGCGAATTGTTGCATCGGTTAATGCAGGCTTACCATGTCGTTGCAGTTGAATATTCAGGGCATAGCCTAAATCAGGCGCGGTATCTACAAGCGTGCCATCAAGGTCAAATAAAATCGTATTAATCAAACGTAGGATCTTTAATTGATAGTATCTTTGTAGATTTTTTTATTTTAAGCCTTGATGGTATGCATCATGTAATTGACACTGACATTGTCGTCTAACCAATAATGCTGGGTAATTGGGTTATAGTTCATGCCAATCTGATGCTGCAAATCTAAGTTAACAGGGCGCATCCAGCTTGCCAATTCAGAAGGCTTTATAAACTTTGTGTAATCGTGCGTTCCGCGTGGCAGCATATTCAACACATATTCCGCGCCTATAACCGCAAACAAATAAGACTTAGGATTGCGGTTGATGGTAGAGAAAAATACATGGCCGCCTGGCTTAACTAACTTGGCGCAAGCGGTTACGATACTAGCGGGGTCAGGCACGTGTTCGAGCATTTCCAGGCAGGTAACTACATCAAAACTTGCTGGCTGTTTTTCTGCTAAGGCTTCTACAGCAATCAACTGGTAATCCACCGTAATACCACTCTCCAAGCTATGTAGTTGCGCTACTTTGAGTGCTTTTTCACCTAAATCAATCCCCGTTACGGTAGCGCCTTTTTGTGCCATAGACTCACTCAAAATGCCACCGCCACATCCTACATCCAGCACTGTTTTTCCACTTAAACTAACTGTCTGGTCGATATAGTTCAAGCGTAGTGGGTTAATATCATGCAAGGGCTTAAACTCGCTGCTCTTATCCCACCACTTATGTGCTAACGCACTGAATTTATTCAGTTCAGCCGCATCTACATTGATTGTCATGCTTTAAATTCACCTAATTTAGCTTGCCATTTACTGATAATTTCACTCAATTCTTGCGGCTCAACTTGGCTATATAAGCCGTCGCCCTGTTGGGGACGATGAAACTTTAAATCACCGTTTACCCATACATGACTTACATGCTCGCGCCCCGCCACGTACACTAAATGCGAAACCACATCAAAACAAGGTTGCATATTAATATCTGTAAGCTTCACCGCAGTTAAATCCGCTAGCTTCCCTACTTCAATAGAGCCTATTTTATCACTTAAATTCAATGCTTTTGCACCGTTGATGGTAGCCATGGCCAATGCCTGATGTGCCGAAATTGCAGTGGCATCACCACTCTGTCCTTTTGCCAACAAAGCAGCTAACCGCATCTCGGCAAACATATCGAGCCGATTATTACTCGCTGCTCCATCCGTACCTAACCCAATATTGATGCCGTTTTTGATGTATTCTGCAATCGGCGCAATGCCAGAGGCCAGCTTTAAGTTAGAACTGGGACAATGCGCAATGCTACAGCCATTTTCGGCTAACAACTTAATTTCTGTTGTATTTAAATGCACGCAATGTGCCAGAGTGAGAGTAGAGTTTAACAAGCCTAAATTAGCCAGGCGGGCTAGAGGGCGCATGCCATGGGTTTGCTCGCATTGGGTAATTTCAGTTTGTGTTTCGTGTAAATGCGTGTGGATGCCAATATCCAGTTGAGCACTTAACGTGTTAATTTGCGAAAAAGTCGTGTCTGCAACTGTGTAAGGTGCGTGCGGAGCGAAGCTGAAGCTTATTAATGATGAATCACGCAGCTGGTCTTTAGCCGCAGTACCTTTATCAATATAGTCTTCGGCATCGTTGGCATAATTGGTAGGCTGCTCTAGTACCACCAAACCCAAATTCGCGCGCATACCCATTTGCACAACAGCTTCGGCAGCGGCAAGCGGGTAAAAATACATATCGTTAAAAGTGGTAATACCCCCGCTCAGCATTTCTGCACAAGCTAACAAAGTACCATCACGCACGAAGCTTGCAGAGACTACAGCACGCTCGGCAGGCCAGATATGCTGCTCTAACCAAGGCATTAAGCAGACATCATCGGCCAAACCACGCATTAGAGTCATTGCGGCGTGCGTGTGTAAGTTAATCAACCCTGGGATTAATACATGCTCATCTAATTCAATGGTTTCTGCGGCTTGGTAATGCTGACAATCTGAAATAGCACTAATAGCAATGATCTCGCCTGCCTTAATCACTAGTGCGTGGTTTTCTAATATAACATGATGGGGAATAATCGGGCACAACCAGCGTGCGCGGATAATTAAATCAACTTGGACTATGTTTTGGAGTGTATTTTGTGCCATCTGATTTTCTACCATGTGCCTATTATAGCGGCTTAAACCTGCTCATATTGGAGCTCGAGCAATAAAAAACCCCGCAGTGCGGGGTTTTCTACAACAACTTAATACTCAGAACTATTAATTACAACCTGTTTCTTTTTGACCTTCAGCTTGAATTGTTACACGACGGTTAGGTTGTAAACATTCAATCAATTTTTTTGTCTTTTTGTTGCCTGTACATTGCACCACTGGCTCTGACTCACCTTTACCTACTGCTTCGATAATAGATGGATCAACACCTTGTGCAGCCAAGTAATCTTTTACTAAATTAGCACGGCGCTCAGAAAGTTTTTGGTTGTAAGCGTCAGAACCAATACGATCTGTGTGACCAGTAACAATAACTGCTTTCAATTCAGGATTTGCTTTAATTTTTGCAGCAGCATCATTTAGAGCCTCTTTGCCCTCATCGCTAATGTTAGCTTTGTCAAAACCAAATAATTTTTCAGCCCCCACCGTAATGGTATCCATTTGTGGTGTGCATTTTACTGGTTCTGGCGCTGGCGCTGGCTCTGGAGCAGCTGCGATTGGTGCTGGCTCTGGAGCAGCTTCAGCCACTACTGGAGCTGGTGCGCCAAAGCGGAAGATACCACCTACATTGAACAATGTATTGCCGATAGTTTCATCAGCATCCACTGTTCCTGCTGCGTTTTTAGCTTCAGCTTTACTCCATTGATGACGTAAATCTGCTTGTATACCAAATTTATCAGTAAACAAGTACTGAGCACCTAAACCCAAACCTGCTAACCATGATGTTTTATCTTTATCTGTTAAGCCGACGCCGTTGTAATCAACGTCATTGCGGGCAGCGCCTAAGCCTGCTAATAAGAATGGACGGAATTTATCACGGCTAAACATGTATAAGGCATCTAAGCCCAATGTAGTTTGCTTGTATTTACCACTTGCGCCAGGAATACCTGTGTCTTCATCCGCACGGTTATAGCCTAAACGACCTTGCAAATCCCAGCTCGGTGAAAGCTCTTTACCAATACTGATAAAACCACCGCCACCATTGTCAGCTTCTAAATCACTGTCAGTATCCATATAGCTTAAGCCAGGTACTGCATACCAAGCGCCGCGGAACATGTCTTCAGCTGATGCTGTAAGGGCTGTTAGGCCTAGGGTTGCTGCTACGGCTAGACTAACTAGTTTATTATTCATTGTGTTAACTCCTTAATTATCAATCGTAAAACAAAAGTGCGTTACAAAAGTTTAGACTTCACTATACTCAATCCACATTAACTATGCAACGCTCAACCCAACATAAGACGAGCTTTCGCTGTTTTTGTTGCCATTGCGCAACATATTAATCACTTGATGCATTTTTGAGTCATTCAAGTTGGATCTACGCTGCGCATTTTCGCAGACACCACCTCTGAAACCGAGATATGTTGGATTTAATTCTTTCAATAAATCTATATGTTGTGGTTGTAATGAACCAGCCAAGCCAGACCTTAGTTGAGAATACAGGCACTGTTGGGTAAATAAATGTAGCGCCTGCAGAGACTGTACTTGCAGCAAATTTTTACGTTTATCACGCGTGTCTAGCATCGCTCCATAAAAACCTGCGTTTTTCAATTTGGGTAAAATATCCAAATCTGTTGCATCGTCCGCAAAAAAAACTGCAACTAGCTTGATACCCTTTTTTGTTAATGGAGTAATTTCATCAAAAAAGCCGTCTTGCATGAATAAGCTAGACACGGCGATTTTGACGATATCAATGCCAACATCGGCCCGCGATTGGACATCAGTCACCAGCACTTCAATGGTGGCGTGCAGCTCACCCACCGTGGCACTCACAACTGTGTGCTCATTTACTTGCTGCACTATTTCTCGCGTAACTGTTAAATCAAGCGCACCCAATGCGCCCTCATTGGGGTCTTTTAGATCAATGATATCCACGCCAGCAGCAAACGCCAATTTAGCTTCTTCAAGATTTTTTACGCTAATTAGCAACTGCGTCATAATTTTTTACTGCTATAAAAATCGTCTATTTTTTGAGTCAACCAACCCCACGCTTCAAGCTCGCGTTCACCTGCTGTTTTATCAATAGCGATTTGCAAGTATTGCATTTCGCTTTCAATTTCTTCGCGCGATAACAAGTGCAGACGACTCACCAATACTGCCAGCTCTATCACGGCCGCCTGCGCACGGTTAAACCCCGCAAACGGCTGATGGTTATATTCTGCTACTCTCTTCATCAGCAAATGTGGTCGCGTCGCATCGTCGCGCATTCCCACCAATTCCAATTCAACATGTGCCAAACAATCTGCCACCCTGCCAGCACTGATCTTATCGGCCTGTACCAACTGCCATGGCTGTCTATTAGTTAGCGCGCCCGCAAACACACGCACATCATCGGTTAAATTCATTGCAGCACATTTAGTCGCTAAAATATTGGCTAGTGTAGTGGATGGTTTGTAAGGCGAAATAACGATTAAATCACCTTCATACTTCACACCAAATGGCGTCACGTGTGACTCACCTGTCAAGCTGACGGTTGAAATAATCGTTTCAAGAATCACGGCTCTATCTCTTTATTTTCAAGCGCTGTCTTAGCCTGTTTTTTTTGAGCTTGCTTTTCTTTCAACGAAGCATCGCGATGACTTTTCCTTTCATCTTTAGCTTGCTCAGTTGCCAAACCCCAATTGAGTAACTCATCTTGTACATAGCGCTTGCCAAGTTGATACGCAATTTGCGCACGGGCCAACTCCACACCTAAATAAAACGCATGGCTGGCATCATTTTGCACATTTAAATTAGGGTAAAACGCAAACGGATCGATATCAACTTGCAAGCCATCACGGTTAAACACATGCACACCAGCCTCACTCACCATGATGCGAAAACTGGGGTCTTTGATTTGCGTAGAAATTTCCGCAATTTCATCCGCATTGTAAGGAAATGGCCGCCTGTCATGCAAACCATTTAAGGCAATAGAATAACCACGCGGCAGCCGGCTGTCTTGCTTGGCGCTAAACATTACGCGGCGCGCAATGTCGGCCTCGGCAATGGCATTTATTGCATGCGGGCTGACAGAAGTTGCCAATACGGCGTTAATGTCCAGTTCGCTAATCATGCCAAACAACATGGCATTGATGCCTGTGGTATCGGCATCGGTTAATTCCGTCAGATTACCAATGCCCATCATGATTTGGATATTCGGGTATTTTTTACGCAGCTTGTGATAGCGTACTATTGAGTCTGTCAGTCCAAAATGAATCGGGTCTAAAATCGCATCGGCAATAAACGGCTTGTTATTTTTAAGACAAAAATCGATTGCTTTATATAGTGATGCCATATGACCAGGCCGGATAGGAATCAATACCGGCGTGCTTTCGACGGCATCTGCAATCCACAATGTTTTTTCGGTGAGGCTTAATAAATAATCAGCGCCCATATTGCCAGCCAACAACAATTCTTCACTATTCATGCTATCAACGCTCACCTTAAAATCTGCTTGTTTTAAAGTTTTAATCGCGTCAGCCAAATGTGCGAATGGCTTATTTGGCAAGCAACCTAGGTCAATCACATTGGCGCCTTGCACTTTAAACTTTTCCGCCCTAGCAACTATTTCATCCACTGTTAAGTCTGGCGCATCTACAATCTCTGCAAAAATTTGACAACTGTATTGGATTAAATCCGGCGCGATGCCTTGCTGACCAAAATACTGCGGTAAATCTTTTAAATCTTCCGGGCCACGCTCTACGGGAATACCATATTGGCGATGCAACTGGCTTAAGTCGCCCTGGCACAAGCCAGGTAAAATCATTTTGTTAGCTTCTCCGGTGCTTTTCAGGCGACGCGCAATCATTTCCGGTGTCATCAGTGCGGCCACAGAAACGCCAATCTGCTCAATGCGATATTTGAATGGCGGCGTTTTAGGGTTGGCGACCACTTCAGATAACACTTTGTTCAGGCTTTTTTCGGCCAGCTTACCAGTTAAAAAAAGAAGTTTATCAGTCATGATTTTTGGTGTTATTTTAGTACATCATTTTGACAAGTCTGCAAACCGCTTGGATATTGTCTGCTGGAGCATATGCATATCACTCACAATCTGGGTATATTCAAATGTAGCCAGCTTTTCCACGTTATCCAAATCAATTTGGCGCGGATATACCTGCACTAGATTGTCACGCGGGGCCTCTGATTCAATAAAACCAGAGGTTAAAACTGGCACCGTATCGCAAGCAAAAACAATACTCGGTACGCGTGTTTTGCCTGCTTGCGCATAGAGATTGGTCACGAGTGAGTCTGAAAATCCATAAGCCATTTTGGCGATGGTATTAGAAGTAGCTGGTGCAATGACGAGGGTGTGATATTTGCCAGCGTAAAACAGCTCCACAGGTACGCTACTGGCAGTTTTGTCTTGATAAACTTTATGACCAGTTGCATCTAGCTCAGCTTGGAAGCCATATTGCTTGATAATCTCAGTGGCGGCTTTACTTAAAAAAACATCCACATTTTCAAGCTTTTGCAATATGGTTAGTGACTCGCGCAAGTAATGGCCAGAACCTGTAATTGCCCAAGCTAGGCGCTGATTTTGCATTACTTTACACTATGCAAAAGGGTGCTCGATGACAATGGTCTCATCGCGTTCAGGCCCCGTCGATACAATCGCAATCGGCACACCACATAGAGCTTCCAGGCGTTTGAGATAATGCTGCGCCGCTTTTGGTAAGCCCTCCCAAGTTTTCACGCCAAACGTATTATCATGCCAGCCTGCAACCACTTCGTAGATTGGTTTGCAACGCGCCACATCATCTGCACCAATCGGCAACATGTCAACTGTTTTGCCATCCAGCTCGTAACCGGTGCAGATTTGCAATTCGTCAATGCCATCCAGCACGTCGAGCTTGGTGATACATAAGCCAGTAAGGCCATTAATACGTGCAGAACGTCGTAGAGCCGCTGCATCGAACCAACCGCACCTTCTTTTTCTTTTAGTGACTGTGCCAATCTCTTGGCCTTTCACCGACATTTGATTGCCAGGGCAGCTGGCAGATTCAATATCCAACTCGCTAGGAAATGGTCCACCACCCACGCGTGTGGTATAGGCTTTGGTGATGCCTAGTACATAGTGCAGCATATTGGCACCAACACCTGTACCGCCACTGGCTTGGCCAGCGATACAATTGCTAGACGTCACATAAGGATAAGTACCATGGTCGATATCCAGTAAGGTGCCTTGTGCACCTTCAAATAATAAATTTTCGCCACGCGCATTTGCAGCGTATAGCTCAGCAGAAATATCTGAAATAAGTGGTTTAAGTCCCACTGCATGTTGCATGCTGGCATCATACTGCTGATTAAAATCAACCGCTTGAGCACCAAGGTAGTTTGTGAGTACGAAGTTATGGTAATCCATTACTTCGCGCAATTTATCGGCGAACCGTTCTGGGTAGAATAAATCGTACACCCTTAAAGCACGGCGGGCGACTTTGTCTTCATAAGTTGGACCGATGCCTTTGCCAGTAGTACCAATTTTCACGGCACGCTTTTCTTCACGCGCAGTATCCAATGCTACGTGGTGACTCAAGATCAGTGGACATCCAGAACTGATTTTTAAGCGGCTTTTAACTTCCAAGCCACCCTTTTCCAGGCTTTCAATCTCGCTGAGCAGATGCGCTGCATCAAGCACTACGCCGTTTCCAATGTAGCAGTTGACGCCGTTACGCACGATGCCAGAAGGTACTAAATTGAGCTTATAGATTTTTTGTGCAGCGCCTTGGCCAACCACCAGCGTATGTCCTGCGTTATGACCACCCTGAAAGCGCACCACGCCTTGGGCATGATCGGTGAGCCAATCGACGATTTTACCTTTACCTTCATCACCCCACTGCGTACCTATCACTACAATATTACGGCCGACCACGTTTTTTGCAACTTTATTCATAGCTTTATACTTTATTGAGTTCTGTACTTTTAATTAATGTTTAAGCGCTTCTATGTGCCATTCGCCGTCAAGCATGACCAACACGCTGTCGCAATTCAACTCTGCCGCACTTATCAGCGTGTGTGGCAATGCCTGAATTACCACCAGACCTTCCGAACGCAAGGCCTCTATCTTAGCCAGTAATACTGGATCGTTATTCTCAGGTGCTAGAATCGCTTTGGGTAAATGCGCTGGCGCCAGTGTTGCTACAATGCCACGCAAATCAATGCTAAAGCCAGTGGCTGGTCGTGCACGGCCAAACGCAACACCAACTTCATCATAGCGCCCGCCCAACGCAACGGGGCCTGTGTAGCCTTGAGCATAAGCCGCGAACACAATACCGCTGTGGTAGTGGTAACCACGCAACTCGCCCAGATCGAAGCTTATCTTCACGTTTAAATCATTTAGCTTACTAGCTACTGCGCTTAAATTAGCCAATGCTTGGGTAATCTCTGGCAATTTTGGCAAGGTTTTTAATGCTTGATCCAACACATTGATGCCGCCATTTAACTCAGTCAAACTAAGTAAGGCTTGCCGGATAGACGGATCTAACTCTTTCACCAAACTGGTGATGGCCGCCTTATCTTTGCTTTGCAAGGCGCCGTACAAGGCTTGTTCTAAATCAGCGTTGATGTTACCCGCTTTTATCAGGCTTTCAAAAATCGCGACGTGACTAAAATCAATGTGTATTTTTTTTAGGCCTAGCAATTGCAAGGCTTTAATCATTAAGCGTTGAATCTCGACATCACTTTCGATACCGGCATGGCCAAACAGCTCGGCACCCAATTGCAAAGGCTCGCGTGTGCGTGCAAGACCATCTGGCTTGGTACGCAGCACGGTTCCGGCATAACATAGCCTGCAAACACCTTGCTGATTTAACATATGCGCATCGATGCGTGCGGCTTGGGGCGTCATGTCAGCACGGATACCCATGAGTCGGCCAGTGAGCTGATCAACCACTTTAAAAGTAGCTAAATCTAAATCATGCCCAGTGCCAGTGATGAGTGACTCCAAGTACTCCATCGTGGGTGGAATCACATATTGATAGCCATGCACTTTAAATAAATCAAGCAAATGGCGGCGGAGTTGTTCAATACGCGCCGCCTCGGCGGGCAGCACATCTTCAATAAATTCGGGAAGTAACCAGTTACGCATAGGCGCCATTATACTAGCAAAAGCGGTAAACTAGCGACTAAGCAGCGTGAGCAATAAGCCAGCAAGGATGGATATAATACCAACAAACCGTAATTGACCGTCTTTAAGTTCTATCATACGTTTAAAGGTTTCACGCCAAGCCTGTGGTGCAATAAATGGTAACAAGCCTTCCAAGATAAGCATTAACCCCAGCGCAGTCAGTAGCGTACTCAAGTGGCTTCCAATTCGCTAGGCCTAATTTATTTCTAGACTTATTTACCTGGGCCGCGCATATATTTAAAGAACTCGGAACTCGGATCTAGCACCATCACGTCCGACTTACTTTTGAAGCTATTTTTATAAGCTTCTTGACTACGATAAAACGCATAAAACTCTGGATTTTTATTATAGGCATTGGAGTAAATTTCAGCCGCTTTGGCATCGCCCTCACCTTTTAATTTTTGCGCATCACGGAAAGCCTCGGCAATAATCACTTCGCGCTGTTTATCAGCGTCGGCACGAATTTTTTCAGAAGCTGCGGAGCCTTCAGAGCGCAACTGGTTGGCAATACGTTTACGCTCTGCAATCATTCGGTCATAGACCGATTTGGAGATATCTTCTGAATAATCGACGCGTTTCAAACGCACATCTACTACTTGGATACCAATTTGACGCGCTTCTTTGTCTGCCCTGATCTGCATGCTTTGCATAATGGCACTGCGTTCGCCCGCAATCACCTCGCGTACTGTACGTTTACCAAACTCATCGCGCAAACCCGCATTGACTACCTGTGACAGCCTGTCTTCAGCAGCACTTTCACCGCCTTCTTTTACCGATACATAGTATTTTGCAGGGTCAATGATGCGCCATTTCACGAATGAATCCACGGTCATGGTTTTATTTTCGCTTGTGATGATTTCGGCAGGTTGCTCCCAATCTAGCGTCACAATACGTTTCTCAAAACGTTTCAAATCATCAACCAAAGGCACTTTGAAGTACAAGCCCGGCTCTTTTTTAATCGACACCAGCTCACCCAACCTAAACACCAAGGCATATTCGCGCTGATCGACAATAAACAGCGACATGGTGAGCAACAGCAACGCCACGAAAAACCCAATAATCCCAAACCCAATACTTTTCATATTTTCTCTACCTTCAGTTTTCTATTCGGCATGACTTTAATCTAAGGTCACGAATCAGCGGTCACGCGATAAGCTGCGTGCATCTTCAACAACGGCTTCTTCTTCCCTGCTCGCATTTGCAGCGGCAGCAACGCCAGCATTCGTATTTCGTGTTTGTTCCAATAGCTTATCCAGTGGTAAATACAGCATGCTGTTACCGCCTTTTTGGTCGACAATAACTTTACTGATGCTAGACATGATTTGTTCTTGCGCATCTAAATATAAACGTTTGCGCGTCACCTCTGGTGCCAAGTTATATTGCGTTAAAATTTGCTCAAAGCGGCTGGCGTTACCATTGGCTTCGTTTTCTACTTTTAACTTATAGCCTGCGGCTTCTGCTGCCAAACGCGATGCGTTACCGCGTGCCTTTGGAATCACGTCGTTGGCATAAGCTTGTCCTAAGTTAATTTGGCGCTGATAATCCTGATTTGCTCGGTTCACATCGTCAAAGGCTTCTTTTACCTGCTCTGGCGCCGCGCCTTTTTGCCGGGACACGCTTGTAATCAGTATGCCGGTGTTATAACTATCTAAAATCGCTTGCATGCGCACAGAAGTGTCTGGCAAGCCTTTTTGCAGCAAATCATCTAATTTGCTTTTCCC
The DNA here is from genome assembly GCA_036675645.1 of Methylotenera sp. GTDB lineage: Bacteria > Pseudomonadota > Gammaproteobacteria > Burkholderiales > Methylophilaceae > Methylotenera_A. Next base: position 19,274 of record JAKFEP010000197.1, read on the forward strand.
AACGATTTCACGAATTGCCGTTTCAGCGGCCGACATCACCGATTTGTCAGTTTCACGATTGTTGAAAATAAAGTCTTTAGCGTTTTTAAGCTTGTATTGCACGGCCACCTGCATATCAATGATATTCTCATCTTCGGTCAGCATCAGCGCCTCCTTCGGTACTTTGGTTTTGCTACCAGCACCTTCAACGTTACTGCGGTAACCCACTTCCAAGCGGCGCACTTGCTCCATATTCACCACGGTCACCGATTCGATAGGAAACGGCCAATGCCAGCGTGGACCAGGTTCGGTATTAGTCGTATATTTACCAAAACGCTGCACCACACCCACTGAGCCTTGATCGACAATATAAAAACCAGTCGCTAGCCAAATCGCCACAATAATGGTGATAATTGGCGCAACGGGAACATTAAAATCATTATCTGCTGAACGTTTGCCATTGTTACCGCCGCCATTTTTTCCAAATAAATTATTTATTTTCTGGCTAATATCACGCATCACCTGATCTAAATCAGGCGGGCCTTCATTGTTTCTTTGTCCAAACCCTGGGAATCTAAACCATGGGAATTTAAATTCTGGAAATTTAAATGCTGGAAGCTTAATCATTATTACTCCGACGTATTTTTGTAAATTATGCATACGCACTTTCTTCTGTGCGCATTTTCTTCAATAACTGTTGATGCTCAGACAACGCGAGCTTAATAAACTCTAAGCCTGCGCCCGTTTTGGCAGACACGCGCACTTGATAAATTCTACCATATTCATTTCTTTCAAAGCCTGCTGCTGTGTCATTTAAAACACTGTCCAGCCTGTCAATTTGATTAAGCACTAACAGTTGCGGTACATCCGCTGCACCAATTTCGTTAAGGACTGAGTTGACTTGTGCAATTTGCGCATCACGATTGGTGCTGGCCACATCCACCACATGCAACAGCAAATCGGCTTGCGCAGCTTCTTCTAGTGTTGCGCCAAACGCTTCAATTAAAGTCGTTGGCAAATGTTTGATGAAACCCACTGTGTCTGACATCACCACTTCACTATGACCTAAATACTGGCCATGCTCATCGTAATCGGATTGCACATTACCCAAATATAGCTTGCGCGATGTAGTATCTAACGTGGCAAAAAGCTGATCTGCTGCGTAAACGCCAGCTTGCGTCAGCCGATTAAATAGCGTTGATTTGCCTGCATTGGTATAACCCACTAGCGATACTGTCATTACATTGCTGCGTTTACGGGATTTACGCTGCATGCTGCGCTGCAATTTAAGCTTAACGAGTTTTTCGCGCAATTGTTTAACGCGAACACCAATCATCCGCTTATCAAGTTCTAATTGTTTCTCGCCCGGGCCGCCGCGCACGCCAATACCACCTTTTTGGCGCTCTAAGTGAGTCCAGCCGCGCACCAACCTCGTTGATAAATGCTCTAGCTGTGCTAATTCAACTTGTAATTTACCCTCGTGACTTTTGGCACGCTGTGCAAAAATATCTAGAATTAAGCCGGTTCTATCCAGCACTTTTGCTTGTAAAAAACGTTCTAAGTTGCGCTGTTGCGATGGGCTTAAATCGTGGTTGAAAGCGACCAGGCTAGTTTCACTAGCTTCCAACATCAGCTTCAACTCATCGGCTTTACCGCTACCTATAAATAATTTTGCATCGGGCGCGCTACGCTTGCCTTCAATGGTGGCGCGCACTTGCATGCCTGCGGAAGTGACCAGTTGACGAAGCTCATGCAGGCTTTCTGCATAATCGGTCTCATCAAAATCAATACTCACTAGGACAATTGCGCCATCAGACACAATTGTTTGAGTGCTAGGATTCGCTAAGGTATTTTCCCCGTAACCGGAAGGTTTAATTGCCAAACTCTAGTCTTCCGGATGCTCTGGCATCACCATGCTGACAGCACGTGCTGGCACAATGGTAGAAATCGCATGTTTATACACCATCTGCGTGACAGTGTTTTTAAGTAAAATCACGTATTGATCAAAAGAATCCACTTGGCCTTGCAGCTTAATGCCGTTCACCAAATAAATAGACACTTGCACATGTTCTTTTCTTAGCGCATTTAAAAACGGGTCTTGTAACATCTGGCCTTTGTTATTCATATTGTGCTCCTTGTAGTTTTATAAAATTGGAGTTGCTTCTTTTCTAAGAAACTCTTTATGCAAATTTGGAAATTAATAAGCACTTGCATACGACTATGATTGCGCCAATTTGTTCGCTTTTCAAGTGCCAATCGCAATATTTTTTAATCTAAATACGGCTGAATTCTTACCAGCACTTCTTTTTTACCGAGTATTGCCATGACTTGATCGATGCTTGGCGATTGCGCGATGCCTGTCAGCATCACGCGTAGCGGCATCGCAAGCTTAGGAAACTTTAAGCCAAATTCAGTTACGACGGCATTGATTGCATGATGAATCTCCTCTGCCGTCCACTCAGTTTGGCCAAGTTGTTGATGCAGTTTTTGCATGGCCGGCATAATTTCTGGCGTAATGTGCTTTTCTATATCGGCTACATTAGCTTGTGGTAGCATATAAAAATACGCCACATCACTAGCCAGCTGATTCAAATTATTGGCTCGCTCACGATACAGACTTAACACAGCCTTCAAATCAGGTACTCCAGAAAGCTCATGCATATTGGTCTGCAGACGTGTCGAAATGTCCTCGGCCAGCGCATCCAAATTGGTTTCCTTAATATAATGTGCATTTAGCCAGTTAAGTTTTTCTGTATTAAATTGCGCGGCTGATGGCGTAATGTGGTCTAAATCAAACCATTCGCAAAATTGCTGCATGTTAAAAATTTCAGCATCACCGTGACTCCAGCCCAAGCGCGCAAGGTAATTTAAAACCGCTTCTTTTAAATAACCGTCTTCATGATATTGCATGACGCTTACGGCACCATGGCGTTTAGACAGCTTTTGCCCGTCATCCCCTAAAATCATCGACAGGTGTGCATACTGAGGAATGGTGGCACCTAATGCCATTAACATATTAATTTGGCGTGGCGTATTGTTTACATGATCATCACCGCGAATCACTTGGGTGATGCCCATTTCGTAGTCATCCACCACCACACAAAAATTATAAGTGGGCGTGCCATCTGCGCGCGCAATAATCAAATCATCCAACTCTGCATTGGCAATTTCTATGCGGCCTTTCACCATGTCATCCCAAGCCACCACACCAGTTTGTGGATTTTTAAAGCGTACCGTTGGTGCAATACCAGGCGGGATTGAAGGTAGCGTTTTACCTGATTCTGGCCGCCAGCGCCCATCATACCTTGGCTTCAGACCTTGCTGCGTCTGGCTTTCACGCAAAGCATCTAATTCCTCCTTGCTGCAATAACAGTGGTAAGCCGTGCCATTATCCAGCATGGTTTGCAGCACTTTTTTGTAGGTGTCCATACGCTGCATTTGATAATAAGGACCTTCGTCATAATCCAGCCCTAACCAATGCATACCATCCAAAATGGCCTGCACCGCCTCTGGGGTACTGCGCTCTACATCGGTATCTTCAATCCGTAGAATAAATTTCCCGCCATGCTTTTTGGCGTATGCCCAAGAAAACAATGCAGTGCGCGCGCCGCCAATGTGTAAAAAACCCGTAGGACTGGGTGCGAAACGAGTGCGAATTACCATATACAAGTGTCAATTTTGCCTAAAAGTGTGATTCTAACATGCAATGCCCAATGGCAATTTACTTACAGTCAGCCACTATCTATAGCAATTAACAAAATTAATACTAAATTAAACTTGATTATTCAATGATTTATGATTATATTTTAAATTACTTTGTAACGAGCACTTAGTTAAAGTAACGAAAACTTAGTCAAAATATGCATTTTTCGCAATGAAAAGCCTTCTAAAGCAATTTTTTGGCAATGCCTCGCTGATAAAATCCAATCAGCATAAAGCTTGGCTAGCCGATCTTAAAGACTTGGATGACTTGACGGCTTTGCAATTTTCTACCCGGCACTTAACGCAGTTACTTAATCCCGTCGATACCAGCGAAACGTTTACGCTTTCACAGCAACTTGATTTTATTTTTGAGCTGGAAACAATCAATCAATCAAGGTTAGAAAAACTTTCTGCACAGCTGGCTTATGTAGAAAACATGAAAGTTGAGCTTGAAAATAGCATTTTTGACACTTGCTATAACTATTGTCGACAATCCTATATTTTTCATCTTAAACTGATAGAACAAGCCTTTAGTACTCAAGTAAATAATGCCGAGAAAGGCGAAGAAGCTGCTTATCAACCTACCGATAGCACGCTGGTTTTACTCATTGCGCGGGCGCTATATACCGCCTTTAACATGGTTAAATGGCGCTTATTTAGCCAAACCAACCCTCCCACCAAGGTTTGGTTGCAAGTGAATATGCTGTACAAAATTGCAGCCCAGCGCTCGCTACTAAATAGTCCTTATGAATTATTTAACTTAGCTCCTTCAACCACGCTGTCAGCCAATTTTGTACAGTGCTGGATGTTGGGAGAGCTTGCGCAGGCAAGCATGCAAAAATATCAAGTAGAAATTACTGCACGTATTTTGACCACATTGCTCACCCGCGCGCGCATCAGCAATCAATATACGCTTGAACAATACCTATTTTTTATCGATTTAGATAAAGATATTGCGGCAAAACGTATGCGTGATGCTTATGCCAGCGATAGCTGCCGTTATTGGGAGCTGGATGAGCTGGAAAAACAGTTACAGATAGCCATCACCGTTTCTGATCGTGGTGAAATCCCACAAAGTCTTGCTTTCTCAAAAATAGATCATGCTAAAAAGCTTAACGAGACTTTGATTGTATTGATTGAAGAATGGAGAAGAGTCGGTTATGTGCGGCAACGGCGTAAAGCGGTTCGCCAAGCAAGCTCTAAGACCGCACGTGTCAACGCCGGCATTGTCGACATTTGCAATCAAGTACGCCAAGCGGGTCAAATTAACAGCGGCCTGAAATTATCACGCGATGGTAGCACGCTAGATGAGCGTCTAATGGCACATACTACGTTAAGGCAAAATAGCAATTTAACAGTAAATAGCGGCTCACTTGACACTTGGATTATTACTGACGAAAGCCTGCACGGCTATGGCACGCGAGTAAATAAATATGCCAATATTTTGGCCAGGCCAGACAAGCTACTGGGCTTAATGATAGATCAAGACCCGACTAAGATTACGATAGGCATGATACGCTCAGTAAAGCCAACACAAGCTAATCAACTCAGAGTGGGCATTGAGATCATCTCCCATTACCCAAAGTGGGTGCAGCTTAGCCAGTTACGCCAGCAAGATGAGCTGGACAAATTTAGTGACACCATCTTGGAAACGAGCAGGATAAATGCTAAAAGCACATTAGCAAGTGCTGCCAATGGCTTTTTTTCTGGCATTTACTTGCCAATCGAAGCTGGATTTTCAGACACCTCAATGTTGATTTTGCCAAAAACACACTATTCCGCACATAGCCAATTCAACGTCAATATCGACGGCGAGACACATCAAATTTTGCTAGAAGACCCAATCGAATCGCGTGATGATTGGGTGAAGGTCGCTTTTCTGTTTTAACGCCAACTCGCTGTTCTGTGTTGATAGGGCACCCACATTTGACGTACCTCATCGCGCCAATCACCGCCCAATACTTTATATAGCGCCATGCTTGCCAAACTTGTCAGCAAGCATCTAGCTCCCTGACTGGACCTGCTCTTTGCTATCAGCCTTCCAGCCGCCACCTAATGCTTTAAATAATTCAACCGTTGCCACTAACCTTGCCTGACGACTTTGAATAAAAGCCAAAGCTGTATCGTTGTATACACGCTGCGCATCTAGCACATCCAGATAAGCTGAGTAGCCTGATTTATAGCGGTTTTCGGATACTTCCAGCGCTTTTTTAGCCGCTTCTTGACCTCGATTAAGTGCAGCTTCACGTTCAGCATTTTGTCGTAAATTGACCAATGCATCATTCACTTCTCTAAACGCATTTTGAATTGCGCCTTCGTAGCTAGCCAATGCTTGTTTTTGCCTTGCACTTGCCTGATCAACACGAGAACTCAGCCTACCTGAATCAAAGATTGGCAGATTCAAACTAAGGCCGCCAGTCCAAATACGTGCGGCAGATTTAAGAATGTCGCCTAACTCCAAACTCTCACCACCTAAACTTGCAGTGAGTGAAATAGTTGGGTAAAGCGCAGCTTTCGCCACCCCAATGTTTGCATCTGCAGCAATCATCGTCTGCTCAGCTTGGCGCACATCTGGCCGAGCTTCCATTAAGCTGGAAGGCAAGCCAGCTGGCGGTGTTGGTGGAATCGGCAATGTCTTGATGTCGGCCATCGCTACATTCAAGTCCAGCACACCACTCAATACTGCTAATTGATGCATAGTTAACGCTCTAAGTCGTGTCAGCTCAGCGAGCTGTGCAGTTAAGTTTGCACTTGCCACCTCTGCCTGATGTACATCCAAGGCTGATGCCACGCCGCCATCTAAACGACGCTTAGTTAAAGCGAGGCTCTCATCACGACTTTTTAAATTATCTTGAGTCACCGCGATTTGAGACTCTAGACTACGCAATACTAGATAATTACTGGCCACCAAGCTGGATAAAGAGAGCGCTACAGTATCTTTTGCATAACGTGTGGATAAGGCTTGAGCACGTGCTGACTCTTTGGCGTTGCGTAGCTTGCCCCAAAAATCAATCTCGAACGAAGTGCCCAACTGGACAATGTAGTTATTGCGGGGGTTGCCACTGAAGACAGGGAAAGCGCCTGCTTCAGTTACGCGTGAACGGGTTCCAGCAGCATCTAAATCTACTTGTGGAAATAACGCAGCGCCTACTTCACGCATCACTGCATCTGCTTCTTCAATCCGCGCTACCGCCAATTTGATATCCGTATTGTTCTGCAAAGATTTTTCTACCAAGTCATTCAATGTCTGATCTTGGTATAGCTTCCACCAGTCACTGGCAATTTGGTTGGCTTGATCTGCGCCTTGCTCTGGCTCGCTGTATTGTGAAGGGACGGCTACTTTTGGACGCATATAATCCGGCCAAATTTGGCATGCAGCAAGCATGGTTGACATAACTGCTACATAAACGAGTTTGATGTGTTTTGAATATAAGTGCGGCATCATACCGTTTCCTTTGCATTTGGCTCTGCGGAATGTTGTCCTGAACCGTTTTCTAAAAGTTTATCGTGATGTTTTCTATCTACGTTTTTGTTGCTCAACCACGTAAAGAACATCGGGATAAATATGGTAGCCACGAAAGTAGCCAATAACATGCCGCCAAATACACCGGTACCCATTGAGCGACGTGCTGCAGAACCGGCGCCTGTTGCAATTACCAATGGTACGATACCTAGCACAAACGCCATTGATGTCATCACAATTGGTCTAAACCTTAAGCGTGCAGCTTCGAGTGCGGCCTCCATGATAGGCATGCCCTCCTCCATTTTTTGGCTGGCAAACTCCACAATCAGAATCGCGTTTTTAGCCGCCAACCCTATCAGGGTGATCAACCCAATCTGGAAGTAGATATCGTTTGGCATGCCTCGGAAGAACACTGCTAATAAAGCGCCAGCCAATGCGAACGGTACCGCCATAATCACTGCCAACGGTAATGCCCAGGTCTCAAATTGTGCCGCCAGAATCAAGAACACCATAATCATAGCGAAACCGAAAGCAAAGATGGCCGCTGAACCAGTGCGTTTTTCCTGGTAAGCTTGGCCAGTCCAGGCAATCTGGTAACCATCAGGTAAGTTTTGGGCAGCAATCTTTTCAACCATCTCAATTGCCTCACCAGAACTGACTCCCGGCGCGCCGCCGCCTAATACCTTAGCTGATAGCAAGCCGTTGTAACGCTCTAACTGTTCTGCACCCATAATGTTTTTAACCTTGCTTAGCGCAGATAGTGGCACCATGGCACCGGTATTTGAACGCACATATACTTTGCCCAAATCTTCAGCTTTCATGCGGTATTCAGCTTCAGCTTGCAACTGTACGCGATAAGTCCGCCCAGATTTATTGAAGTCATTGACATAGAGCGAACCCATGGTGCTTTGCAGCGTTGCATAAATATGTGCCACTGTCACGCCTTGCGAAATTGCCTTAGCTTCATCCACCTCAACAAATAACTGTGGCACGGTTGGTCGGAAGAAAGTGTTGATACCCGCCAAACGTTTCTCAGTTTTCAATGCTTCGATAAAGTTATTTGTCACCGCTGATAGATGCATAGGGTCAGTGTCGTTACGACTTTGCACATACAATTCAAAGCCGCCTGAACTACCTAAACCACGAATCGCTGGCGGATTGAAGGCAATCGCCATGCCATCAGGTTGTTGCATACCGATACCAAATAGCTTAGCAACAATGTCATCGGCAGTAGATTCACGTTCTGCCCAATCTTTTAAACGCACAAACATGGTCGCAGCACTGGTTTTATTACCACCACCAATTAAGTCGAAACCATAGACTGAAAACTCAAATGCTGTCGCTGGGTCTTTTGCAATTTCTGCACGCACAGCTTCCGCTGTTTTAGTTGTGCGACTCAGCGTTGCACCGTCGGGCATGATCACTGCAGTAACCACATACCCTTGATCTTCTGCTGGCACAAAGCTACCCGGCACAGTGCGTAATAACACAACCACTAACAGGATGATTGCAGAGAACACTACAGTACCGATAATCCTATGGTGCAAGGTCAAATTGACTATGCGAGAGTAGAAATTGGTCAATCTGGTAAAATTACGATTGAACGGTTTGAAGAATGCAGATTCTTCGTGTACTGATTTCAATAGAATCGCACACAAAGCTGGCGTTAGCGTTAAAGCCACAATACCGGAAATCACTACAGCAACTGCTACAGTCACCGCAAATTGACGGTACATCTCACCTGCGATACCACCCAAGAATGCAACAGGGACAAACACGGCACACAGCACCAACACAATCGCCACTACTGCCGCGGATACTTGCTCCATGGATTTAACTGCGGCTTTAATCGGCGACAACTTCTCCTCCGCCATCAACCGCTCGACGTTTTCCAATACAACAATCGCGTCATCCACCACGATACCAATAGAAAGCACCATCGCAAATAAGGTCAAGGTATTGATAGAAAAACCAAACATCCACAAGCCTGCAAATGTACCAATCAATGAGATAGGCACTGCAATCAATGGAATTAAGGTTGCACGCCAGCTTTGCAGGAATACAAATACGACGAGCACCACTAACAACATCGCCTCACCCAAAGTGATGATCACTTCTTCAATTGAAGACTTAACAAAATCACTCGTATCGTAAGGGACCTCCCAATCTACGCCTTCTGGGAATCGTTGCTTCAATTCCGCCATTTTTACTTTAATGGCTTCTGCGGTATCCAGCGCATTAGCACCAGTTTGCAAGAAAATAGGAATACCAACACCTGGCAAACCATCCAGCGCAGTGCGTACGTTATAGCTTTGAGCGCCTAACTCGATACGTGCCACATCTTTTAGATAAAGCACACCACGTGGGCCTTCTGCACGGATGATGATGTTGCCGAACTCGGATGGATCTACCAACCGCCCCTTGGCCGTAACGGTATAAACAAGCTGCTGACTGGAGGGAGATGGCTCTTGGCCGATCTTACCAGCTGCGTATTGCGCATTCTGTGCCAAAATTGCGGCAGAAATATCGGTAGTAGTAATGCCCAATTGCGCCATACGGTCTGGTTTCAGCCAAATACGCATTGAATAATCTTGCGCACCAAAGATAACAGCGTCACCTACACCCTTGATACGTTTTAGCTCATCCAATACATTGAGCGTACCGTAGTTACTCAAATACAGCGGGTCATATTTCTTTTGCTTGTCTGTTAACATCACCACCAGCAAGATGTCATTAGAACGTTTTTGTACCACCAAACCGGTACGGCGCACTTCATCAGGCAAACGAGGCAAGGCAATATTGACACGGTTACTGACGTTAAAAGTGGCCTGATTGATATCAGTACCTACTTCAAATGTAGCTGTAATCGTCAAAGTACCGCTAGAGTCAGCGCTTGAGTTGAAATAAAGTAGCCCTTCAACACCGCTTAACTGCTCTTCAATCGGCGCTGCAACTGTTTTTGAGAGCGTATCTGCACTCGCACCTGGATAAGTTGCGGTAATCAATACGGTTGGCGGCGCAATCTGCGGATACTGTGCAATCGGCAACTGCAGTGCCGCAGCTATACCTGCCAATATAATAATGATTGACAATACAGAGGCAAAGATAGGCCTCGTAATAAAGAATTTAGACATATTGTTCTCGCTTATTAGGCTTTATTAGCAGGCTTGGTTGCTGCAGGCGGCGCAGACGGCATCTCACCCTTCGCATGTGGAGATACAGGTGCACCGGGGCGTAACTTGATAATATTATCGACGATGACTTTGTCGCCTACATTAAGGCCGCTTAAAACCACCCAATCTTCTTCTACCCAGCTACCTACTGTGATTTGTTTAACCGTAGCCTCATTTTTTTCGTTTGCCACATAGACAAATTTACCCAGATCGCTTGTCAATACAGCAGTTTGGGGTACAACAAACACCCCCTCTTGCTGACCAGTTGTTACGCGAACACGAACAAACTGACCTGGCAATAAACTTTTATCATTATTTTCAAAAGCAGCGCGTAATTGCTGCGTACCTAATTCTGGGTCTATACTGCTGGCAGCAAAATTCAACTTACCTTCTTTGGCGTATTCTTTACCATCAGGCAATATCAACTTCACTTCTTTTACATTGGCTTCTGTTAAGCGACCACCAAGTGTAGCAAACTCATTATCAGACAAACTAAAGCGTACCCAAATTGGCGTTATTTGACTAACAGTAGTCAATAAACTTGAATTCGGGGAGACCAATGCACCCTCAGAAAATTGGAAACGGCCTGCCACACCTGATAGCGGTGATGTCACCGTGGTATAAGAAAGATTCAATTCAGCTTCGCGTACACTCGCCTCATATTGCGCAAGTGCTGCACGGGCCAAAGAGTTATCAGAGGCTGCATTATCAGCCTCACGCTGACTGACTGATTGCGTTGCTAGCAATCCTTGTAAACGCTGTGCTTCACGTTGTGTTTGCTCAACTCGTGCTCTTTGCTGAGCTAATTGTGCTTTCGCGTTGGAGAGTGCAATTTGAAATGGCACGGGGTCAATTAAGAACATCGCCTGCCCTGCCTGAATAGTAGAGCCTTCTTCAAACAGTTTTTTAAGCAAGATACCGCCAACACGTGGACGAATCTCAACTTCTTTTGCGCCCTCAGTTTGGGCAACTGCCTCAGCACTGATTGGCACGCTAGTTGGCTGCATCTCTATCACGCTTACCGGCATGGCTGGCATTTGCTCGCCTTGTGCAGCATCCCCTTTTTTGCCACATCCAAACAATACCAAGCTAGAAATTAAAATAACGATGGCAGCTTGAGAAACCGTTCTTTGTTGATATTGTTTAGTTGGTTCGAATTCCATTCATTACTCCATGTCTCTAATTACATTATGTTTTATTATGCGCCGTTACGGTAACCGTAGTCAAAAACGCTTGCTTACATTCAACTTTGTATGTATATTATATACAAACAAGAATGTATGTAAATAACTTTTTGTTAAAATAAGGTTAGAAAATTAATTTGCAACTTGGCGAAAACTAAATGGTAAGAAAGACTAAAGAAGACGCAGAACTCACACGACAACAAATTATTGCTGCCGCCCGTGAGGTATTTTTAATGCGTGGCGTCAGTCGCTCCACGCTGGAACACATCGCTGCACAAGCGAATGTCACACGTGGTGCAGTGTATTGGCATTTTAAAAACAAGACCGAAATTTTTCATGCACTCCGCGATCAAGTCTTTTTACCACTCATCGACCGCATGGACGATACTTTAGCAGTTGAAAGCAATGTAGATCCACTGACTCAAATTGAAAATAGCCTATGCGACACCATCCATGAACTCAATGAAAACATGGAAATGCGTCAAACCTATGAAATCATGATGATTAAATGCGAATATGTGGATGAGTTTGCCACGGTACTGCAACAAATTCTTAACAACTGCTCAAACATCACAGAAAAGATGCAACTCGCTTACGAACGAGCGCAGTCTCTTAATATGTTAATTGACACACATACACCACGCGCTCTGGCGCTGGATACACATCTGTTCTTTGGCGGCCTACTTCATATGTGGGTAAAAGACTTTGACGGCAGTAGATTCCGTTTTCAAGCGACAGAACTGATTAAATCGCACATCAATTTACGCAGAAAATAGAATAAACCTATTGTAAATCAATCACAAAGGCGATATTATCGATAAAACACTTTAGGAGTCGCTAGTGAAAGTTCAAACAGGCGAAATTTACGGCAAACAGACATCCAGCAAATTCGTGATGTACAACGTGCTTAAAGTAAGTAAAACTAAAAGCAGCAGCAAAGCCAATACAGGCCAAGAGATTGTCACCCTGCAGAACATCGACAATTTGCTCAGCTTATTTGAAACAACCTCACAAAAACTGTTCAGTTCTGGCTATATCCTGATTAGCCAAACGCCTTATATTGATTTAAACGCAACCACACCCAAAAAACGCAAAGCCGCTAAAAAGCCAACGCGCTGCCCACTTACCCTCGACTTTCTAGAAGCCCGTGCCGATAGCGAACGTCCAGCGCCTGTGCTTGCGGATTTATTTACATAGTCCTATTTAAAAATACCTGAATACCGCATGAATATTGGTCTGCAAGACATCTATAATTTTTTCATTGCAAAGTATTTTTATAGCAATTTGTTTGCAATCTAAATAGCTTAGAAGCCAATACTAACCTACCGCGGTGGCCCGCCTCTTAAGTCATGTCCATCCGCGCTATAAATCTCTACCTCTACAAAATCGCCAGGGGTTAAGCCTTCAGCATCTTCCATATAGACCACGCCATCAATCTCTGGAGCATCGGCCTTGGTGCGGCCAATAGCCTCAACATTACCTTCACTATCATGCACAATTTCATCTACTAGCACGGTTTGCATGCTACCAATTTTGTTGTGCAATTTCGCCGCACTGATACGCTCCTGCACTGCCATAAAGCGGCTTAGGCGCTCTTGTTTTACTTCTTCCGGCACATGGTCTGGCAACTCATTGGCTTTTGCGCCATCCACCGCACTGTAAGCAAAGCAACCTACTCTATCCAATTGGGCTTCATCTAAAAAGTCCAATAGCATTTGAAAATCTTCCTCTGTTTCCCCCGGGAAACCTGCGATGAAGGTACTACGCACGGTAATGTCTGGGCAGATTTCGCGCCATGCTTTGATGCGTGCCAAATTGTTCTCAGCATGCGCTGGGCGTTTCATGGCTTTTAAAATGCGCGGGCTGGCATGTTGAAATGGCACATCCAAGTACGGCAATATCAAGCCATCTGCCATTAATGGAATCACTTCATCGACATGTGGGTATGGGTA
>JAKFEP010000023.1:0-5885 GCA_036675645.1 Methylotenera sp.
TTTGGGTGTGGCGATATTTTTATACCAAACATCAGCTAGCCCAGCCGAAACAACTTTAATCGTACCGTTTTTTAAATCCTTGGTGCTGCCTTTAGGTGCTGTGGGTTTTATTGTGCTGACTTATTTAGTGATTGTGGGTTCTAGCAACGCAGTAAATCTGACTGATGGGCTAGATGGTTTGGCGATTATGCCTACAGTAATGGTGGGTAGCGCCTTGGCTATTTTTGCCTATGTGGCGGGGCATTTGTATTTTTCTAAATATTTAGGCATCCCTTATGTGGCAGGTGCGGGCGAGCTGATGGTATTTTGCGCTGCTATGGCTGGCGCTGGTTTAGGCTTCTTATGGTTCAACGCATATCCAGCCGAGGTGTTCATGGGCGATGTTGGAGCGTTGGCTTTAGGCGCGGCATTGGGTGTGGTGGCGGTGATTGTGCGCCAGGAAATCGTACTATTCATTATGGGTGGCGTGTTTGTGGTAGAGACGTTTTCAGTAGCCATACAGGTGATGTATTTCAAATACACCAAATACAAAACGGGCATTGGCCAGCGCATTTTTTTAATGGCCCCACTGCATCATCATTATGAGCAAAAAGGCTGGAAAGAAACGCAAGTCGTGGTGCGGTTCTGGATTATTACCATGATGCTGGTGTTAATCGGGCTGGCTACCTTGAAGTTAAGATAAATGAATTCAAGTGAAATTAGGTTAAGTGAGATCAAGTTAAACAAATGAAACTGCAATTACAAAATAAACGGGTATTGGTGCTGGGGCTAGGTGAAACTGGCCTATCTGCGTTGCGTTGGCTAGACACCCAAGGGGCGATCCTCAGCGTGGCTGATTCACGCGATAACCCACCTAATCTGGACGATCTGATCCAAAGAATGCCGCAGATTGCGGTGCATACTGGTACGTTTAAAGAAAATATATTGTTGCAGGCAGATGTCATTGTGATTAGCCCGGGCGTGGCCTTAAGTGAACCTGCCGTACAGGCAGCCATTCAAGCTGGCATCCCCTTGGTAGGGGATGTTGAGTTGTTTGCGCAGCATCGGCCGCTGACTTCTAAAGTGATTGGCATTACCGGTTCCAATGGTAAAACCACAGTGACCACAATGGTGGGCGAAATTTGCAAAGCGGCCGGTTTAAAAACCATTGTAGCAGGCAACATTGGCTTGCCAGTGTTGGATACTTTTAGCATGGAGGCACCAGATGTGTATGTGCTGGAGCTTTCCAGTTTTCAACTGGAAACCACCTCTAGCTTGATGTTGGATGCAGCCAGTGTGCTGAATGTCAGCGAAGACCACATGGATAGATACAGCGGTATTGCCGAGTATGCTGCAGCTAAAGCACGCATGCTAAAACATGCAAAAGTTGCGGTATTAAATCGTGATGACGTGGTTTCTTTTGGCTTGGCAAATGCTAATACAGTCACTTTTGGCCTCAATACAGCGCCTACTATCAGAGATTTTGGCTTGATTGAACATAAAGGGGAATACTACTTAACCAGCGGTCAGCGCAAAATATGCAAGACCAGTAGCCTGAAAATTACCGGCCAGCATAATGTGTCCAATGCGCTGGCTGCGGCCGCCCTATGCTTCGCGGCCGGCATAGAAAAATCTACCTTAGTATTAGCTTTGCAAGATTTTAAAGGGTTGCCGCACCGCGTTGAGTGGGTGGACAGTATCAATGATGTGGATTATTACGATGACTCCAAAGGCACCAATGTAGGCGCCACTTGCGCGGCAATTCTAGGTATGACAAAAAACAGCCTGCCGCAAAAAACCGTGTTAATAGCGGGTGGCGATGGCAAAGGCCAGGATTTTTCACCCTTAGCCGACGCAGTGCAAGCCAATAGCCGTGCTGTGGTGCTCATGGGCCGTGATGCAAAATTAATAGAAAGCGTGTTGTTGCCGACGAATATTCCTTTGTACCATGCAGCAGATTTGCCTGAGGCTGTAAACATTGCCAAAAAACTTGCCAACGTTGGTGATGCGGTATTACTTTCGCCAGCGTGTGCCAGTTTTGATATGTTTAAAAACTATGTGCATCGTGCGGAAGTATTCATCGCAGCGGTTAAACAGCTAAAAAGCCAGCAGGTGGCAACATGCTGAGGAATTTTAAATGTTAAGCCCCGTAATGAATAGCCGTGAGCGCATTAACGCACCTAGCTACGACCAAATGTTGCTGTGGGTGACATTTATCCTATTGGGCCTGGGACTCGTCATGGTGTATTCATCCTCGATTGCGATTGCCGAGGCTGATAAAAATGTGGGTAATCAAAGTACCTATTATTTAATTCGCCAAGCCATCTTTATTTGTGTGGGCCTAGCCACAGCGTTTGCATCGTTCCAAATCCCGATTGCCTGGTGGCAAAAATCAGCACCCTATTTATTTTTATTTGGCTTGTTTTTGCTGGTGCTAGTGCTTATCCCTGGGGTGGGACGTAACGTGAATGGTAGCCAGCGCTGGCTATCGTTATTCGTGATTAATCTGCAACCGTCAGAGCTGGTGAAATTATTTGCCGCCATGTATGTGGCCGATTACGCCGTACGCAAGGCGCCGCAGATGGATAGCTTTTTGCGCGGTTTTTTACCGATGGTGGCGGTGATGGTGTTGGTGGGCTTCCTGCTGCTGCGTGAACCTGATTTTGGTGCGTTTGCGGTAATCGCAGCCATTTCTATTTCTATTTTATGGCTAGGTGGCATCAACGCCAAAATTTTTGCTGGCTTACTGGCTTTGTTACCAGTGGCTATTTACTTTTTGATTTGGAGTTCGCCATACCGTTTGCAGCGTGTGATTGGGTTTATGGATCCATGGGCAGACCCTTATGGCAAAGGTTACCAGCTATCCCATGCGCTGATTGCTTTTGGCCGCGGTGAATGGTTTGGCGTCGGCTTGGGCGCCAGTGTGGAGAAGTTACTGTATCTACCCGAAGCGCATACCGATTTTTTACTGGCGGTGATCGCTGAAGAGCTGGGTTTTGTTGGCGTGCTCACTGTCCTGGGTTTGTTTATATGGATAGTGATACGCGCGTTTGGTATCGGCAAAGAGGCCGTGGCAAACGAACGTTATTTTGCTGCTTTGTTAGCGCAAGGTTTAGGGGTGTGGATAGGCGTACAGGCCATTATTAACATTGGGGTCAATATGGGCGTGTTGCCTACTAAGGGTTTAACGCTGCCGCTGTTGTCATTTGGCGGCAGTGGTATCTTGGCTAATTGCATCGCCATGGCGGTATTGCTGCGCATTGATTATGAGAATAGGCGTTTGCAAAGAGGGCTTCCCGCATGATGTTCTCTTCACCAATTACACAATTTGGCTCTGGCACCCTGCTGGTCATGGCAGGCGGCACAGGCGGCCATGTCTATCCGGCGATGGCGGTGGCTGATTACATGCAGCAGCATGGTTGGAACATTGTGTGGTTGTGCACCGAAGGCGGCATGGAAAATAAGTTGGTAGAAGGCAAGGATTATAAAAAAGCCATGATGACGATGCGTGGTGTGCGTGGTAAAGGCTTTCTTGGCTGGTTGTTGTTACCAATTAAGTTAGCCACTGCATTTAAGCAAAGCATGGCGGCTATTCGCCAGCATAAGCCAAACGTGGTGTTGGGCATGGGCGGTTTTGCGGCTTTCCCCGGTGGCTTAATGGCAAAGTTATTAGGCAAACCACTAGTCATCCATGAGCAAAACTCGATTGCTGGCCTGACCAATAAAACATTGAGTCTCGTTGCGGATCAGGTGTTAGCCGCATTCCCATCTGCATTCAGAAATAAGGCGATATTGGTGGGCAATCCGGTACGGCACGAAATTACACAGCTAGCCTCTCCGCAACATCGATATAGTGTCCGCACTGGCAAACTTAAAGTGTTGGTGGTAGGTGGAAGTTTAGGCGCACAGGCATTAAATGAGGTGCTGCCCAAGGCTTTGGCAGCTTTGCCGGAAAATTCACGACCAGAAGTGATCCACCAAGCTGGCGAGAAACATATTGCTGCCCTGCAAGCCAATTATCATGCGGCCTCTGTGACAGCAGAAACAAAAGCCTTTATTAACAATATGGCAGACATGTATGCATGGGCAGATGTGGTGATTTGCCGCGCCGGCGCGCTGACGGTGGCTGAGCTTGCGTGTGTGGGTGTGGCCAGTGTATTGGTGCCCTTCCCGCATGCGGTGGATGACCACCAAACCTATAACGCTAAATACTTAAGCGATGCGGGTGCGGCAAAATTGATCCAGCAATCTGAATTTTCTGTGGCAAAAGCCACTGAAATTTTACAGGGTTTAACGCGCGAAATTTGCTTAGATATGGCGATTAAAGCCAAGCAGCTGGCCAAGCCTGAAGCGACTGCAACAGTTGCAAAAATTTGCATGGAAGTTGCAAGATGATGCGGAGGTCTTTGTGAAACATAAGGTAAAAAATATCCACTTTGTGGGCATCGGTGGCGCCGGCATGAGTGGTATTGCTGAAGTGCTACTTAACTTGGATTTCAAAGTTTCAGGCTCAGACTTGGCTAAAAACGCAACGACTAAGCGCTTAACTGATTTTGGTGCCAAGATTTATCAGGGCCACGCAACAGAAAATTTAAACGCAGCCGACGTGGTGGTGGTATCAAGTGCAGTGAACGAACAAAATCCGGAAATTATCGCCGCGCGTGCCAAAAGCATTCCTGTCATACCACGCGCCTTGATGTTGGCGGAATTAATGCGCTTCAGGCAGGGCATTGCGGTTGCGGGCACGCATGG
This sequence comes from Methylotenera sp., assembly GCA_036675645.1. Lineage (GTDB taxonomy): Bacteria > Pseudomonadota > Gammaproteobacteria > Burkholderiales > Methylophilaceae > Methylotenera_A. The sequence continues at coordinate 4,732 of JAKFEP010000023.1, forward strand.
CAAAACGACAACAACCAGCCTGATCGCCAGTATTTTGGCAGAAGCGGGTATGGACCCGACCTTTGTCATTGGTGGCAAGTTGGAAGCTGCCAGCGCCAATGCACGTTTAGGGACTGGCGAATGGATAGTCGCGGAAGCAGATGAATCGGATGCGTCGTTCTTACATTTAACGCCAGTGATGGCTGTGGTCACGAATATCGATCAAGACCACATGGACACGTATGAACATAGCTTTGATAAATTAAAAAGTGCCTTCGTGGAGTTTTTGCAGCAATTGCCGTTTTGGGGCATGGCGGTAGTATGCGTGGATGACGCGAATATTCGCGAAATCTTGCCGCGCGTCACCAAGCCGGTAATGACCTATGGCATGAGTGAAGAAGCGCGTATTCGCGCCACCAATGTACGTGCCGATCACGGCAAAATGCACTTTACTGTGTCTCGTGTGAATGGTGTAACCACCACATTTGACGTTACCTTAAATTTACCTGGCAATCATTATGTGCTGAATGCCTTGGCAGCGATTGCCATTGCTAGCGAATTGAATGTGGCTGATCAACATATCATTAAGGCCTTGGCCGAGTTTAAAGGCGTCGGTCGCAGGTTTGAACGCTACGGTGAAATCGCAACGGCAAGCGGTACCTTTACATTGATTGATGACTACGGCCATCACCCAGTGGAAATGCAGGCAGTGATTGCGGCTGCACGCGATGCCTTTCCAAATCGGCGCTTGGTCATGGCGTTTCAACCACATCGGTTTACACGCACCAGGGATTGCTTTGAAGACTTTGTACGGGTGCTTTCTAGTGCGGATGTCGTGTTGCTCACAGAAGTCTATTCAGCAGGCGAGGCGCCGATTGTGGCGGCCGATACGCGCAGCCTGATCCGCGCGATTCGTATCGCAGGCAAGGTAGAGCCACAATTGGTAGAAACCACCGATGCTTTGCCACAGGCCATTTTAAGTGCTGTACAAGCGGGTGATGTGGTGATTGTGATGGGTGCAGGCTCGATTGGGCAAGTTGCTGCCCGCACTAAGGATTTAGCTAACGACTTAGCAAAGGGGACTGCAGTTTGATGGCACAGCTCATCACTAGCTCGCAATTACTTCGCAACGAGCCACTGGCACGCTACACCAGTTGGCGCGTGGGCGGCAAGGC
>JAKFEP010000044.1:0-5849 GCA_036675645.1 Methylotenera sp.
TTTATAAAAGTCTGGTTGCTCTAAAGTGCTTGGTGGCAGTTCGCCCAGTAAACGCTGAATGCGCGCTGTTACGTCATGAAGATTCGTCGCTTCTGTCAACAAATTAGCTTCCGCTAAAGCTAATCGACCTGTTGCCTGCTCTAAATCGACACGCCTTGCTACACCGGCATCAGCACGCTCTTTGATTTTATCGAACAACTGCTTGTGTGCCACATAGTTACTTTTAGCGTACTCGGTTAATTCGCGAAACCGCAAAATGTCCATGTACGCGCGCATGAATTCTAATGTGGTATTTTGCATCGCATCTTGCAGCTCGTAATAGCGTACGCGCTTAGCGTGGCCAAGGCGATTGACCTCATTTGGCGTGGCCAAGCCATCAAAAATCATTTGACGCAATATCAATTCATTATTAAAACGAGGGATCTCAGTACCATTAAGGTTACGTATACTATCCATCTCTTCTTGTTTACGATAAGTCGATTGAATATCGACTTTAGGCAGGTAACCGCCTTTCACCACATCTTGCTCGTAACCTGCGCCTACGTATGCATGATAGCGTGACTGTACTTCTGGATTAGATGAGATGACTTTTTCGACTAATTGTTTTAATGGAACTACTGCTTCTGCATGTGCTAAAGAATGAAAACTTAAAACAGATAAGCCAACTGTAATACAAATAAAAACATACTTCAATGTAATTTTGCCTGTCGTCATCTTTAAATAATTCATAATATTCACAGCGTTACCTTAATTTATTAACATATTACAGTAATTTATTTTCAAATTGGCAATATAACCGCTTACTATTTACATACTGTCTTATATCTGTTGCAAAAACGTCGCCTCTAGCAAAAGCAAATAGTGTGCCACATAAAAATAAAATTATATAATTTCACAAATAAAAAAGGACCAGTCCTTGTGAGCTGGTCCTTAAATACATCATCGTTAATTCACTTTTATAAGTTGGCTTTTAACTTACAAAAGTTACTGTGAATACAGATTAATCCACCAACAATTTACCGTTATTTAGTAAATTAAGGATAACAGTAGCATCGTTAGTACCTGCTGAATAAGTAGTGAACATATTGATATTATTAAAGGTGATGACCTGGTCTTGCACAGCCGCATTATAAGCGCCACCAGTAAAGCCACCATCATAACTAATACGCATCACCGTATTCGCCCCGCTTTGCACAATATCGATATAGTTTGCCAAATTGCCAATATTATTGGCAGAAGATGCTTCTCCACTTAACAAATCACGCAAGTCTAACGCATCGCCGCCTGTCGGCGCAGTTGCATTAATATTATTGTAGGCCGTCATATTAAAATCGGTAATCACATCTTGCGCTGAGAGAGAGCCTGTCGCATCACGTGATCCTTTATCGGCCAAATTCCACTCAAACACATCTGTGCCTGTGCCGCCTGTTAAAATATCATTACCTGCACCTGCAATGATTCTATCGTTGCCGGCACCTGCATCTATCGTATTGTTACCGTCATTACCAATTAATCGGTTATTACTGTTATTGCCTGTAATATTGACATTTAAAGCACCATAAGCCAGTACATTCTCAAAGTTAGCGCCTAAAACATAGGTCCCAGGATTATAAGTCGCATTAATTTCAATAGTATCAGTACCCTCATTTACGGCTTCAGTAGTAACATCTAAAGCGCTATCAATACGATAGATATCATCTCCCAGGCCGCCCACCATGGTATCGTTACCCGTGCCGCCAATCAGGATGTCATTCCCATCACCGCCATCTAAAAAGTCATCACCATCGCCACCATCTAAAAAGTCTGCACTACCAGCGCCGATTAACACATCATTGCCGCCAAAACCTTGAATATAATCACGGCCTGCATTACCTGTTAATGTATTTATGTTACCGTCACCATCCAATACAGAGCCTGTACGCAACTCATATTGTCTATCGGTAGATGTTTCAACGATATCCTGAATACGTGTATCGGTAAGAACCGGCGTATTAGCTTCGGAGAAGAAGGCAACCTCACTTAAGTTAAATGTCGTCCAAGTAGCGCTACTCGACAATTTAAACTCAAATTGTAAATTAGCGTTGCCGCCCTGCTCCCAATACAGCAACTCAATAGAAGTCAGCCCTGAAATTAAATCACTCACTTCAACGTTATTAAACACGCGTGTTGTAGGCGCTTGGTTGCCATCATACTCAATCAAGGTTTGCCCACCAACTCGCAACCTAAATCCATCATCGGCATATACTCTAAAGTCATAGTTACCGCGCTCCAGATAAACGTTACCGGACATACGAATAATCGCATCACCCGTTCTACCTAAACCACTTTCAACTGTAGCAGCATTTCCGTCGGAGGCAATTGGCGCACCAGTTTGCACAACAGCAGTTGCATAATCTTCAAATAAGAAGTTAGATAGCCCACTGGTTACAGCACCATAATTATAGACTGGCAAACCAGACCCAGCGGCTAACGATGGATTGAAACCTAAGTCACCATTTACTGCTCTACCTGCCACGTCATCACCATAATTTAAACCACGCACACTAAATTTAACATCGGCTGCATTAATGGCGCCTGCTAGATTGCTACCGACAATATTGCCACCGCCCATCGCAGCATTGCGGCCGTCAATAATGATGGTGAGATCTTCTATTGAATCTAAGTTGTCACCTGAACCCAGCGCAGTTGCCATGCCATCATCCGCATGTAAACGCACAGCATCTCCAGCATTCTCAAAATCGTTATAGCCATAATACTCGCCAGATAAACCATCTGCAGTAATCAACACAGGTTGCGGCACAATCGCAGTTTCATCGCGCGTACCGATAATCGCAACGCTAATAGTTGCAGTATCAAAGCCACCATTGCCATCGGTAATTTTGTAAGTAAATACGTCATTAACTGTCACACCGCCGATAATATTTTGCGTTTGAATGCGGGTATTGTCTAACGTGTAGGTATAACTGCCATTGGCTTGAATCAACAAATCGCCATAAATACCGCTTACTGTAATAGGCGCACCCAATGTCACCGTACCAGAAACTGCGCCTGTGCCAGCAATTGCACCTGTAATACTTAAGGTGTCATTAGTAGGGTCACTATCCGCCATATTGCCACTGCCACCTAAAATAGCGTTACCTGCAAGTGTCACAATGCCCATTGCGTTATCTTCTTGCAAGCTACTAATTGGCACATCATCAATTGCGTTGGGGCTATTATCAATATCGGTAATCGTCGCCGTACCAACTGCGCTGACATTAGTGGTAGTGCCAAACGTGCGCGTTGCAGTAAGTGTAAACGTCTCACTAACCTCAAATGCAACATCTGCAATAATAGGCGTACGCACCAACACATAGGTGGTGTTTGCAGCAATAATCGCGGTGGTTGCATTCACCCAAGTTGCGCCATTGTCTGTAGACACTTGTAGATTTGTAGCGCCTGCAGCACCATAATCTACGCCACCTCCAGTTGCGGTGCCATTATTAAGCGCTAAACTAAACTGTGTCGCGGTAGTAGATGCAGCGCTCATAGACAACACAAAATTAGCATAGCCTGCAGATTGATCTGATACCGTCACATTCGCGATGCTAAACGTTGGCGTATCATTATCTGTTCCGCCAGAACCAGTACCGTTATCTTGTATAGTTCCAACGCCTTGTGCATCAGCAATAGTCGCATTTACAGGCGCACTTAAATTAATCAAGAAAGTTTCTGCGCCTTCAAACACAGGGAATGATGTGTCGTTAACAATGCTGACCGTCACTGTTTGCGTGGTAACACCAGGTGCAAAACTCAGCGTACCAGAGGTATTTAAGAAATCGCTACCTGATAAAGCTGTCTGATTAGCCGTAGTGTAATCAACACTAATAGGTAAACCGCTAGCCGCACTTAAAGTCACAGTAAATGTGGCGGTACCAGCCGCTTCATTCACAGTCACATCATTAATACTGAGTGTTGGCGTTGCGTCGTTGTCGTTAATCGTACCAGTGCCTATTGCACCACCTATGTTTAATAATACAGTTTCATTGGTTTCGTCTAGTGTGTCATTAACAGTAGGCAATGTTACGGTGAAGCCAGTAACTAAAGCTGGAATGGTAAGTGCTCCCGTACCAGCATTATAAGTTACCCCATTACTGAAAGTGAGCGCCCCATAATCTGCAGCGGATGCTGTTCCACTTATATTTAGAGTAGTAACAATCGCTGCTGCATGGAAGCTTACTGCAACGTTGAATACCAGATTTGCTCCCTCTGTAACAGTTGGGCTGCTCACCGTAATGGTGTCATCAATAATAGTTGCTGTACCAGTAGCATTAAGGTTAGCTGTTGTGCCCGCAGTTGTTGCCGCTGTTAGTGTAAAAGTTTCTTCAGCTGCCTCACCCCCACCTGTATTCGCATTAATATAGGTGCGCACTAATACTGTAGTTTGACCCGCTGCAAAAGTGGCAGTATTTACACCATTTCCAGACCAAGTCGCACCACCATCTGTGGATACCTGCATTCTGCTGTTGTTGCCATAGTCTGTACTTGAAGAAGTATTAGTACCCGTACCACCTGTCGCCGTGCCGTTAGCAAAGTTAAGACTTACCGTTACATCGTTACTACTAGGGTTAGATAAACTCACAGAAAACACTGCGCTAATGTTATCTACTTCAAACATGGAAATATCGGATACGCTTAATGTTGGCGCAGCATCATCATCGGTGATGGTGCCAACTCCTGTTACGCCACCTATGATTAAGTTGTAAGTTTCAGCCGCGCCAACCTCATCAATGGTGTCTTGAATACTTGGCACAGTCACGGTAAAACTTGTTACCCCAGCTGGCACAGTCAGTACACCAGCAGACAATGTCACGCCATTACTGAAAACTGTCGCTGTGTCGTAATCTACACCAGATGTCGCGGTACCACCACCCAAACTATAAGCAAACGTTGTGGCGACACTGGAAGCATTGCTCAAGGTCACAGTGTGCACTAGCGCCGTACCTTCTGTTTGACTAGCAGCTGTTACCGTAGAAATTGTGGGTGCATTATCATTATCAATAATGGTGCCAACAGCTTGTGAGTCAGATATGGTCGCATTTGTTGGGGTAACCAAATTCACAAAAAACGTTTCGCTTAACTCATCAATCGTGTCGTTAATAATCGGCACTGTAATCGTTTGCGTAGTTTGCCCTGGTGTAAATGTCACCGTGCCAGTTGTGTTGGTGTAATCTCCTGGCTGTACAGCAGTACCATTACTGGTGTTGTAGCCAACAGTGACCGTTTGGCCTGAAGCCGCAGATAATGTCACAGTAAAGGTGGCAGTGCCAGCAGCCTCATTGATAGTGACATCATTAATACTAAGGCTAGGCGTTGGGTCATTATCTGTAATAGTCGTGGTTACACTACCATTTGTACCGCTGACTACAATATTTTCTAAATTACCGCCAGTAGCTGAAGCAATCGTCACCGTAAAGTTTTCTAATGCTTCATCTAACACATCATTAATTGTCGCAATATTAAAGTTAGCGCTATTGCTGCCTGCAGGAATAGTGACAGTTGCAACACCAGTATAGTCCGTACCATTTGCTGCAGTACCGCTGTAAGTAAGATTTACTGTGACCGCAGTGGTTTGCGCATTATTAGTTAATGTAACCGTATAAGCGCCACTAGCACCTTCAGCAACATTTGCACTACCAGTAATACTTACGGTCGTCGCATCCGCATCATCCACCACGGTATTGGCAATGGTGCCGGTGGTGCTGATGGCTTCATAGTTGCCACCTGAGGTGCCGCTGATGCTCACCGATAGGTTTTGGTTAGCGTCGATGGTGACGTTGTCGGCACGCACATTAAAGGCGGCACTGTTG
>JAKFEP010000190.1:0-5804 GCA_036675645.1 Methylotenera sp.
GGGCGAAAAGTTTGGTCGCAAGCTGAAAGACAAAATTAAATACGGCTTCGATGTTGAGTTCGAAATGGAATCATACTTGCGCTATCAGGGCGATAAGTTTGCTGGCGAATTTGATGCTAACACATATTTGCGTATGACGCGTGCACTGGATTACTACGACCCAGCACTGGAACATGGTGGCGATTTAACTGCAGCCTTGAGCAAAGTAAAAGCGCAATTTTTAGTGGTTTCCTTCACCAGCGATTGGCGTTTTTCACCTGATCGCTCGCGCGAAATTGTGAAAGCACTGCTGGATAACGAGCTGAAAGTAAGCTATGCAGAAGTGACTGCGGTACATGGCCATGATGCCTTTTTAATGCCGGATGCACATTACCATGCCATTTTGCGCTCATATTTACAAAAAATTGAGGTGTAAATATGCTTAATAATGTAAATATTACAAATAATAATCAAAGATTTAGGCAGGATTTTGCTATCATCGCGGGTTGGTTGGCTTTTGGCAGCAAAGTGCTGGATTTAGGCTGCGGAGATGGCGAGTTGCTGGCTTATTTACGCAACTCACTAGAAGTAAAAGGTTATGGCGTAGAGAAGGATGATGCCAATTGGCTTGCCTGCTTGCAAAATGGTGTCAATGTGATTCAAATGGACTTAGAAGACGGTTTATCTGGCTTTGAGGACCAATCGTTTGATACGGTTATTCTCTCGCAGACCTTGCAAGCCATGCATAATACAGAAGAAATAGTACAGGAAATGCTACGGGTTGGTCGCGAAGTTATCGTTACTTTTCCTAATTTTGGCTATTGGCGCAACCGTGTACAAATTGCCAGTGGCGGCCATATGCCAGTATCAAAAGACCTGCCTTATCAGTGGTATGATACACCGAATGTGCACCTTTGCACCATTAACGACTTTGATGAATTTTGTAATAAATACAAAATTAGCGTCATTGAACGTAAAGTAATAACCGATGGTGCCGTAGTGGGATTTATGCCTAATCTGCTAGGTAATTTGGCCATGTATCGCTTGAAAGCTGGCTAACCCAAATTAGTTAGCTTTGTTCAGCTGGCCAATCGGCAAACGCATCCACCACAGCATGATAATGCCTGGCACTGCCATCAGCACCGAGAATAAAAAGAAGTTAGACCAGCCCAAGCTCTCAGATAATACGCCTGCTACTGGGCTGACATAAATACGTCCCACCGCCGCTAGGGCAGAAAGCAGCGCATAGTGTGTGGCGCTAAACTGGTTATTGCATAAGCTCATCAGTAAGGCCACAAACGCTGCCGTCCCCATGCCGCTGGTAATATTTTCAAGCGCAATGGCACTCATCAGCAGCCTATCGATTTGCGTAGGCTCTAATACCGATACAAAACCCAAATCGAACGGCATCAACACAAAACCGCCCCATGCGCCTTTGCCCAATATTGCCAGTGCATAAAAGCCAAAGTTGGACAGCAATTGCAATATGCCAAAACTCATTAAAGCTTGAAATAAGGTCAGTCGAATCATCAGCAAGCCAGCCAAAAACGCGCCAATAATGGTAAGCCAGATGCCGATAATTTTATTAACGATGCCGACCTCAATTTGGCTAAACGCCATACCTTTGAGCAAAAATGGTGTGAACAAACTGCCGGCAAATGCGTCGCCTAGCTTGTATAAAATAATTAATATTAAAAATGCCCATGCACCCTGCTGGCTGAAATAACTAGCGAGCGATTGATTCAAGGTGGCAAATCCAGCTTTTTGTGCGGCTTTCAAACCCAGTGGCAGCGCCACTGCCAAGCTTGTCATCACATACGCTAATTGCACCCATTTATTGGCTTCTTGCAAATTGATGCCTGCTATATTGAAGGAAAAGCGCACCAAATACACTCCTGCCAGCACGCCCAATAGCATGGCCAAAAAGCCGATAAGTTCTTGTTTAGGACTGCTATTTAAGGGTCTAACATCACTTTTTACACTGGGCAAAAATAGCAATGAAAATACCGCCATGCCCAACATGATGGCAGCCATCACCGCATACACCTTACCCCAGCTTTGCCACTGTTCCGCCCAGATCAGTGCGATACCCCCGGAGGCGATCATGCCAATGCGATAACCCAGTACCGACATTGAGGCCCCAATACCGCGCTCATCCGGGGGCAGTAAATCGGTACGATAGGCATCTATGACGACATCCTGCGAGGCCGATAAAAAGGCAATCAGCAACGCAATGGCGGCAAACACACCTGGTTTTAAACTAAATGAAATAGTAGATAAATAGTAAATGCTGGCGGCTAGTACTAACTGGGTGAACACCAACCAACCGCGCCGACGCCCGAACAAGGGAAACTCGAAGCGATCCATCAGCGGTGCCCACAAAAATTTAAAGGTATAAGGTACACCCACCAATGCTAAAAAACCGATAGTGGCAATAGCTACGCCATCGGTCGTCAGCCACGCCTGCATGGCTTGGCCAGTAAGCGCCAGCGGCAACCCCGAGGCAAACCCCAACAATAGAATGGCGATCAAGCGGTGAATGCGCTGTAGTTGCTGCATAGTATGATTTCAGTTAAACCAAAGCCACATTCTAACCAAAGCACCAGCGTATGGTAAAAAATAACTGTAAGTATTCTGCAAACGCAGTGACTAACTTAATGATTGCTTAACCAGGAAAATTCACCATGCTGCAACGCAACGCAATTTTTTTAGGGTTTAGTTTGTTCTTCGCTACTTCTCAGCCTGCGGTAGGCGCTGAATGTTCAGCTAAAAGTGGGGCTGCCACAGTGCCTTTATTGGAGCTATACACCAGCGAAGGGTGTAGCAGCTGTCCACCTGCCGACAAATGGCTGAGTAGCATCAACACTGACAAAGTTACCCGATTAGCTTTTCATGTGGATTATTGGGATTACCTAGGTGGAAAAAACAGGGGCTGGAAAGATAAGTTTTCTAAAGCCGAATACAGTGACCGCCAACGCAAAATTGCCGCATTAGGCGGTGCAGGGTTTGTGTATACACCACAATTTGTCATGAATGGCCGAGATTTTAAAAGTTGGGATAATTCGCGTTTGAACCAAAGCGTAACAGCTTCGCAGAAACTGGCTTCACGCGCCAATTTAAGTTTAGATGCAGTGCATGAGAACGGCAAAATTACGCTTAAAACCAGCGCACAAACCACCAACCCTGCAGATGCTAAAAATTCAGATGTATTTGTAGCAATTTATGAAAGTAAATTAGTTACCCAAGTAAAAGCAGGAGAAAACAGCGGACGCGAGTTAAAGCACGATTATGTGGTACGCGAATTTTTTGGTGCTTATCAACTCAACAATCAAAATGAATTTACTAAAAATTTTACGTTAAGTCCTGAATGGGCTAAACGCGATGCGGGCGCTGTGGTATTTGTTCAGAATAGCCAAACCGGTGAGATTTTACAAAGTCTGGCGCTCAAATTTTGTGCCAGTTAATTTTTGTGCTCGCCAAAAAAATTCCATAGTTAAATCATCAATCTTTACGTATTAAATAGACAATATCACTGATAATCGATAATTAGCGGCGCATGATCACTGAAACGTTCTTGCTTATAAATGCTTGAGTGCATTGATTTTTTTGCCATATTAGGCGTTGCAATCTGGTAGTCAATTCGCCAACCGACATTTTTTTCGTAAGCTGCGCCACGATTACTCCACCAGGTGTAGCAGGCATCAGTCGTATCTGGATGCAACAAGCGGTATACATCTACCCAGCCCACCCGGTCAAATAAATCACTCAACCAAGTACGCTCTTCAGGCAAAAAGCCTGAGTTTTTGCGGTTGCCCTTATAATTCTTTAGATCAATTTCTTGATGCGCGATGTTCCAATCTCCACAAATCACGACATCGCGACCGCAGCTTGCGAGCGATTCTAAATGCGCCTGCAGGCGTGCCATGACGCTGTACTTAAACGCTTGCCGCTCCTCTCCACTAGAACCTGAAGGCAGATATAGCGAGATGATACTCAAGTTTCCAAATCTGCATTCCAGATAGCGGCCTTCACTGTCGATATCGGCAATACCTGTGCCCTCAATCACTCCATCTGGCTTTTGTTTAGTGTAGATCCCCACACCGCTGTAACCTCTTTTCACAGCATAATGAAAGTAGCCATAATAGCCTGTAGGTGCCAGCATTTCTGGCGTCATATCTGCTGCCTGCGCCTTAAGTTCCTGCAAGCACACTACATCTGCTTGCGTGCTTTGTAACCAGGCAAAAAAGCCTTTGTTGGCCGCAGAGCGTATCCCATTTAAATTAGCCGTTATAATGCGCATTATTTACTTTCTTTTGAAAAATATGATGTCCAACACAAGCCAAGATTTCATTGCTTTCGCCATTCAGAAACAGGTGCTTAAATTTGGTGAATTTAAAACAAAGGCCGGACGCTTAAGCCCGTACTTCTTTAATGCTGGCCTATTTAACGATGGTATCAGCCTGTTAAAATTAGGCGAATTCTACGCCGAAACGATTCAGAAGTCAGGCATCCAGTTTGATATGCTATATGGCCCCGCCTATAAAGGTATTACATTGGCGGCAAGTATTGCCATTGCGTTTGCCAAAAATGGTCACAATTATCCCTATGCTTACAACCGTAAAGAAGCCAAAGATCATGGTGAAGGCGGGCTGATTGTAGGCGCACCACTGCAAGGTCGTGTGCTCATCATAGACGATGTCATTTCAGCAGGCACCTCTGTGCGTGAATCGATAGATTTAATTGCGCAACATGGCGCAAGTGCTTGTGGTGTGGCAATTGCATTGGATAGGCAAGAGAAAGGCTTAGGCGAGCTCTCCGCCGTTCAAGAGGTGAAAACAGCTTACCATTTACCCGTTTTCAGCATCGCCAATTTGAACGATTTGCTAGAATATGCATCGAATCAACAAGATATGGCATACCACTTGCTTAACATTCAATCGTATCGCCAACAATATGGCGTGAATTAATGGACTAGTGAATAAAAGGTAACACTATGCAAAAAATAAGTTTGATGATTATTTTCAGTCTGATGGCAATGCCCTGCATCGCGGCACCTGAAAGTAAAAATGAAGGTAAAAAAATTGTAAAATGGGTAGATAGCAAAGGCGTTACGCAGTACGGCGATAAGTTGCCTGCTAGTGAAGCTGGTCGTAGCAATGCCGAAATGAACACGCAAGGCATAGTGGTTAAAAGGAACGTCACCACCAATAAATCGGCTGATTTACAAGACCAGCAAAAATTGGAGCAAGAACGCAAAGATAAAATTTTGCTTGCCTCTTATACAAATGCGGAAGAAATTGACTTAGCTAAAGAGCGTAATTTGCAATTAGATAAGGCAGCTTTTCAAGCCCTGAGTCAACAAAAAATCAATGTCACCAATAGAATAGCCAACACGACTAAAATGGCTGATGGTATTAAAGCACGCAAAAAACCTGTACCTGCCCATTTAACTGATGAATTGAAACTATCCAAATCAGAAATTGCCAGCATCGACAAACAAATGGCGCAGAGAAAATCTAATATGGCAGCCACCAACGCCCGGTATACCGAAGAAAAAGCACGCTTTATCGCCTTAAAGCAATCTACAACTCAAGTAGCACCAGAAGCCAGTACTAGTGAGACGTCCAGCCCTGCTGTTAGCACAACCGCCAACCCTGTAAAAGCCAATAATATGGCTACAATTACTACACAACCATAAACTGGCAATCAATAAACTAGCAATCAATAAACTAGCAATCAATAAACTAGCAATCAATAAACTAGCAATCAATAAACTAGCAATCAATAAACTAGCAATCAATAAACTAGCAATCAATAAACTAGCA
>JAKFEP010000018.1:0-5794 GCA_036675645.1 Methylotenera sp.
TTTGGCTACAAAAGCCGCATGTTGCACCAAGGCATTAACATGGTGTTTCCACGCGGAAAAGTGGTGGCCATTATGGGTGGCAGCGGCAGTGGAAAAACCACGCTTTTACGCCTGATTGGCGGCCAAATTAAGCCTACCAAAGGCGAAGTGCGTGTAGACGGTCAAGTCGTGCATGCACAAAGCCGTGAAGGCATTTATCAATTACGCCGTAAAATGGGTATGTTGTTTCAGCATGGTGCATTATTTACCGATCTAACAGTGTATGAAAACGTGGCTTTCCCAATGCGCGAGCATACTAAATTTCCAGAAAGTATGATTCACGATTTGGTGTTGATGAAGTTGCATGCAGTCGGTCTGCGTGGGGCGCACCAGCTGAAGCCCCCCGAGCTATCTGGCGGCATGGCGCGCCGCGTCGCGCTAGCGCGAGCCATTGCACTAGACCCGGATATCGTCATGTATGACGAACCTTTTGCAGGGCTAGACCCCATTTCTATGGGTGTGATTTGTGATTTAATTCGTACCTTAAACGATGCGCTGGGTACTACTTCTATTATCGTCTCGCACGATGTAAAAGAAACCTTCTCAATAGCCGATTATGTGTATTTTGTCGCTAACGGTACAGTAGCCGCTGAAGGTACTCCGGACGATTTAATAAAGTCTACACTGCCATTTGTACACCAATTTGTGCATGGTGAAAAAGATGGCCCAGTGCCTTTTCATTACGCTGCAAGTGACTATCAGCAAGAGTTGCTAAATTTTGGTCACAAAGTCAAGCGCGGAGGACATGGCGTATGATGCACTCCAGTTTATTAGTGAGTTTAGTACGTACTTTGCGCAATATCGGTAATCGCTTTACGGAGCGCATTTGGCGGTTGGGTGCTGGTGCGCGCTTGTTCGGGCTTACCTTAATTTCATCGGGCGAAAGCTTCCGTAGGCTGCATCTCACCATCCGTGAAGTGTATTTTACTGGCGTAATGTCGCTTATCATTATTGTGGTTTCAGCTTTCTTTGTCGGAATGGTGCTGGCCTTACAAGGCTACAATACGTTGCAGCGCTATGGTTCGTCAGAGGCAATTGGCGTATTAGTCGCGTTAGCTTTGGTGCGCGAGCTTGGTCCTGTAGTCACTGCCTTATTGTTTGCTGGCCGCGCCGGTACTGCGATTACCGCTGAAATTGGCTTAATGAAGGCTACTGAGCAGTTATCCGCAATGGAAATGATGGCCGTGAGTCCGATTTCGCGCGTGATTGCACCAAGATTTTGGGCAGGTGTGATTTCGATGCCAATTTTAAACGTACTGTTTTGCATGGTCGGTATCTTAGGTGGCTATTTAGTGGCAGTGCCGCTGATAGGCGTGGATGCAGGCGCGTTCTGGTCGCAAATGCAGGCCAATGTGGATTGGCGGCTAGACATTCTTAATGGGGTAATCAAAAGCGTGGTATTTGGCGTTGCCTGTACCATGATTGCCTTATTTGAAGGTTACGATGCACCCCCCACGGCTGAAGGCGTAAGCCGCGCTACCACAAGAACTGTGGTCACATCCTCATTAGTGGTATTAGGCCTAGATTTCGTATTAACCTCATTTATGATTAGCTTATAAAGTCGACTTTATTTAAAATTAATCTTTAAAAATTAAATTACTTAAATTAATCCTAAAAGATTAATTTGTGCGGGAGCAAGCAATGGAAAGAACAACGATAGATTTATGGGTGGGCATTTTTGTGGCACTCGGCATAGCAGCTTTGCTGGGATTGGCAATGAAAGTGGGTAACCTGACGACGAACACGATAGGCGAAACTTATAATGTGACCGCTAATTTTGAAAATATTGGTGGCTTAAAACCGCGCGCGCCGGTAAAGAGTGCGGGCGTGGTTGTGGGGCGTGTGGCGGATATCACACTTGATCCGGCAACTTTTGAGGCAGTGGTCAGTCTCACCATCGATAAACGCTTTAGCTTTCCTAAAGATACCTTTGCAAACATCTACACTGCCGGCTTGCTTGGCGAGCAATATCTCGGTTTAGAAGCAGGGGGTGACGAAGTGAATTTAGCAAATGGTGATAAAATCACGCAAACGCAAGATGCAGTTGTATTAGAAAAAATGATCAGTCAGTTTTTATATAACAAAGCATCAGAAACTAAAGATGATGCACCAGCTACGGCATCTTCAAAGCCGGCAGAATCAACCAAAGCTGATGATGGCGCGTTAGGGGCCAATCCATTAGATGACATAATTAAACCAGAAGCCAAATAATAAAAATGAGTACCAAATTAAAAGGAATAAATGATGAATAAACTACTACTTGCCCTAAGTATGTTGTGTTTTAGCTTAACCGGTTTTGCCATTGAGGCGCCTGATGCGCTGGTAAAAAGAACTGCCGAAGATGTGTTGGCTACCGTTAAAAGCGATAGTGAGATTCAAGCTGGCAATCAAGAAAAAATATTTGCATTAACAGAAGAAAAAATTCTGCCAAACTTTAATTTTGATAAAGTCTCTCGTTTGGTATTAGGTAAAAACTGGACTAAAGCGACGCCTGAGCAAAAAACAGGATTCCAGACAGAATTCCGTACATTGTTGATTCGCACTTATGCCACCGCGCTATCAAAATATAAAAATCAAACCATTGAATACAAACCTTTGCGTATGGCAGAAGGTGCAACTACGGTTTCAGTTAAAACTGCAATTGTGCAACCAGGCGGTCAGCCAATTGCAGTAGATTATTCGCTGGAAAAGCAGGCAGATGCTTGGAAGGTGTATGACATCGTAATTGAAGGTGTGAGCTTAGTGACCAATTACCGTGGCCAGTTTGCTCAAGAGATTCGTCAAAATGGTCTAGATAGCCTCATTAAAAAACTCGCCGATAAAAACAAAGCGGCCACGGCGAAAAGTGGCGCATCGCAACACACTGCCGAACAAAAAGTAGCCAATTAAATGCTAAGCCAAGTCAGCCAAATTGATAACCACTGGATTGTGAGTGGTGATGTCGTGATTGCTACCGTTGGTTCGTTGCTGGCTGCAAGCAAAACCTTGGCTTTTAAAACAGAAACTACGATTGATTTTGCGCAAGTGACTGATATCGACACCTCAACCATCAGCCTGATTTTAGAGTGGAAACGTCGCGCACAACGTGAGAATAAACATATCGTGCTGGCAAATTTACCCGATAACTTAAAAAGTTTGTCGCAGCTTTACGGGGTAGATGAGTTCATCAATTAGCTGGTAATTGGTAGTATTTGAAATTCAATTAATTAACCCCATCTATCAGGTGGGGTTTCGTTTTTATAATATTAACTAATCGGGCAAGCAGTGACCATTCCAGCTATCCATATCGAGCAAGTGCACAAGCGCTTTGGCAGCTTAAATGCGCTTAACGGCATTGATTTAACTATTCACCAGGGCGATTTTTTTGGCCTGCTAGGGCCAAACGGCGCAGGCAAATCCACGTTAATCAATATCATGGCTGGTTTACTCAAACCCACGCAGGGCAAAATATCAGTCATGGGTCACGACGTAGTCAATGATTATCAAGCGGCGCGTTTGAATTTAGGAGTAGTGCCGCAAGAGCTGGTGTTCGACCCATTCTTTAATGTACGTGAAATGTTACGTTTTCAGGCAGGTTATTTTGGCCGTGGCAAAGAAAATGACGCTTGGGTGGATGAGGTGATTGAAAGTTTGGGTCTAACCGATAAAGCCCATACCAATATGCGTAAGCTTTCAGGTGGTATGAAACGGCGCGCTTTAATTGCACAGGCGCTCGCGCACAAGCCACCGGTCATTGTGCTGGATGAACCGACTGCAGGCGTAGATGTTGAGCTGCGCCAAATTATGTGGGGCTTTATTAAAAAGCTCAATGCCAAAGGCCACACTATTATTTTAACGACCCACTATTTAGAAGAGGCGGAAACGCTTTGTGAACGCGTGGCCATGATGAAACAGGGCGAAATTGTAGCGTTAGATACTACCGCCAATTTACTAAACAAACTCGCGGGTAAAAACTTACGCCTGAAACTAAACGCTGCGCTACCAACCAGTTTGTTACCATTACTCAAAAATGGCGAAAACGGTATTTTTACACTGGCACTTAGCGAATTGAATCAAGTGGAGTTTGTGATGAGTGAGTTGCGTAAAGCCAAGCTGAATGTAGAAGATATGCAACTGTTTGAGGCTGATTTAGAGGATGTGTTTATGTCACTTGTCGGTGGAAATATGGATAGCAAATGAATCTGAATAAGCAAATAGATAGGGCGTTTACAGGCAGCATGGATATTGGCTCCTGGCGCGGTGCTTATACACTGTTTAAAAAAGAGATATTGCGCTTTTGGCGCGTGGCATTTCAAACCATTGCTTCGCCAGTACTCACTGCCTTGTTGTATTTGCTGATATTTTCGCATGTGCTGGAATCGCACGTACAAGTATACAAAGGGGTGCCATACACGGCGTTTTTGATTCCTGGCCTCATTATGATGTCGTTGCTGCAAAACGCCTTTGCCAATAGCTCATCCAGCCTGGTGCAATCCAAAGTAATGGGCAGCATCATTTTTATTTTGCTGACCCCACTCACCTATTTGCAATTTTTTAGCGCGTTTTTGGCCGCTGCCATCGTGCGCGGGCTCATGGTGGGCTTGGCGATTTACTTGATGGCTATCTGGTTTGTCGATTTGCCGATTGTCTACCCACTTTGGATAGTCGTCTTTGCGCTGTTAGGTAGTGCATTACTGGGTACATTCGGCATTATTGCCGGAATATGGGCCGATAAATTTGACCAGATGGCGGCATTCCAAAATTTTGTCATTATGCCGCTGACGTTTTTATCGGGCGTGTTCTATTCCATTCATTCATTACCACCTGTGTGGCAAACCATCTCAAAATTCAATCCGTTTTTTTACATGATAGATGGATTTAGATACGGCTTTTTTGGCAAAGGCGATATTTCACCGTGGATTAGCCTTGCTGTTGTGGCAGCATTTTTATACGGGTTAGCATGGCTAGCACTAAAAATGTTAAAATCTGGCTATAAGTTAAGAGGTTGATAAAGTGTTAAGTGCTCAGCAATTACAAAGTTACATTACGCAGCACCTAAGTTGCGATTTTATAGAAGTGCGCGGCGATGACGGCACGCATTTTGAGGCAACGATCGTCAGCCCGGCATTTGAAGGCAAACGCATGGTGCAACAGCATCAATTAGTTTATGGCGCACTGGGTGACCGCATGCGCGCGGAGATTCACGCACTGAGTATGCAAACCTATACGCCCAAGCAATGGTTTGAATTAAAGGGCTTGAATTAAAAGCCTAAAAATAGATTACAGAATAGGAGCAAGCAATGGACGCACAAGCAACAATTAAACAAACAGTTACCAGTAATGATGTGGTGCTATATATGAAAGGTAGCCCACAGTTTCCACAATGTGGTTTTTCAAGCCTGGCGACACAAATTTTAAATGCCTGCAACGCGCAATATGTGACGGTAGACGTGCTGCAAGATCAAGCGGTTCGCGAAGGAATCAAGCAGTATGCCAACTGGCCAACTATTCCGCAATTGTATGTAAAAGGCGAATTTATCGGCGGCAGTGACATTATGCGCGCCATGTATGAAAGCGGCGAGTTGCAAACTCTATTGGCTGAAGTTAAGCCCGCTGAGATTAAATAATTGGACAAACTGATTATTGAAGGTGGCCGCCAGCTAAATGGTGAGGTTACGATTTCTGGCGCAAAGAATGCGGCATTGCCAATTTTATGCGCATCGCTACTGGCAGAAACACCTCTGCATTTAAGTGCGGTTGCCGCTTTAAAAGATAT
>JAKFEP010000082.1:0-30735 GCA_036675645.1 Methylotenera sp.
ACCCAACTTTACAAACTTAACATCATCACGCTCGGCGATTTTTACCGCATGCGTTACAACAGGTCTGTAGAAGTGCTTACCACCATCGCCATCGTCATTTCGTACATGGGTTGGGTAGCTGCGCAAATCAAGGCGCTAGGCCTTATTGTCAACATGATTACGCAAGGCGCAGTCAGCGAAGAAGTGGGCATGATCGTGGGCATGGCGATCGTACTGACTTACACCACGGTGGGCGGCATGCTGGCAGTGGCGGTATTGGATTTTGTACAGATGATCGTGGTGATTGGCGGCTTGTTATTCATAGGCTATACCGTTTCCACCATGACCGGTGGGGTGACTCCAGTGATTGCACATGCGCACGCTGCCGGCAAGCTCGATTTTTGGCCTAAAGGCGATATTTGGGTATGGATTACTTTTATTGGCACTTGGATGACCATGATGCTGGGGAGTATTCCGCAGCAAGATGTGTTTCAGCGCATCACTTCGGCCAAGTCTGCAAAAATTGCGTTGTGGGGCAGTATATTAGGTGCTTCTATTTATTTCCTATTCACCTTTGTCCCTATGTTTATTGCTTACGCCGCCACCATTATCGACCCTGCCTATTTTGGCAAAATGGTGGTAGAAGACTCGCAGCGGGTGTTGCCAAGCTTAGTGCTAGAGCGTATGCCTATATTTGCTCAAATCATCTTTTTTGGCGCAGTGTTATCTGCAATCATGAGCTGCTCATCAGCCACCCTGCTTGCGCCTTCGGTCACTTTTGCCGAGAACATCGTCAAAGGCTACATGCCCCATCTAAGCGATAAAGGCTTTTTGCGGGTCATGCGTATTTGCTTGTTGGGTTTTGCAAGCATGGTGCTGTTGTACGCTCTCAACTCCGAACGCTCTATTTTTGGCATGGTGGAAAGTGCTTATAAAATCACGCTGGCAGGCGCATTTGTTCCACTATTATTTGGCGCATTTTGGCGACGTTCTACTAGCCAAGGCGCACTGGCTGCTATCATTGGCGGCATAGGTACTTGGGCGTTAGTTGAGCTTTTGGTGGGCGAAGCCAGCTTGGTGCCGCCGCAAATGATTGGATTGGGCGTCAGTGTATTGGGGATGATTATAGGCTCGTTACTGCCTCAAAAAATTGGCGGCAGTCCGGACAAACCGCATGGCTATTTGCACGAGCATGCTGCTAGACCGCATCAGCACTAAAATATCATCCAGGCAGAGATATGCCAGTTTTAGTTAAGGCTATTTTTGGCAATGTGCACAGTAAAACGTAGAACGCTGTCCGAGCCGAATGCATTTAATCGGCTTGCTGCATACTCGACATAGCTCATCTGTGCGGCCATACACAAAATGCTCCTGCTGAAAATAACCAGGATTACTGTCGGCACCAAAAAAATCGCGCAAGCTGCTGCCGCCTGCATTCAGGGCGTCGTTCAAAGTGGATTTAATTTCCGCCACCAATTTTTCACATTGTTTTAGGGTCACATTTTTGGCGGAGGTTTCCGGGTGGATGCGCGCACGAAACAACGATTCACTGGCATATATATTGCCAACGCCGACTACCAAATGACTGTCCATAATGGCAACTTTAATAGCGGCAGTGCGTGTCGCTATCTGTTGTTTCAAATAATGGGCATTAAAAGCATCATCTAACGGCTCTGGCCCGAGTGGCGCAAGCAGCGCATGACTATTGGGCTGCAGACCTGCCCACAACACTGCGCCAAAGCGACGTGGGTCACGCAACCTTAACACGTGCCCAGGATTACCATTTAAACCATGAAACTCAATATCAAAATGGTCATGCTTTTCAGGTGGGTAATTTCTATCCAGCAGGCTAATACGGCCAGACATGCCTAAATGTAGCAGCAGCGTGCCACTTGGTACATTATTGCCATCAGCAAACCCGGCCAAGATATATTTGGCACGGCGACTTAAGGAGATTAAGGTGAGATTGGAAAGTGTTTGCGGTAAATGCGCCGGGATTGGCCAGCGCATACTGGCATTGCGGATTACGGTATTCTTAACGGCTTGATTCACCAGCGGCAGCAAGCCACGACGGGTAATTTCAACCTCAGGCAGTTCAGGCATTAGCTTGCAGCATGGGTATTAGTGAATATTAAGTGGTGGATTTAGCATCGTAAACCCAACATCGTTAGCAAAGTGGTACAGCAGGCCTTCATCGGGGCGTGCGAGTAATAAATCGGGTGACTCCTGAATTTTGTCAAAATGCACCTTTGTACCGTCTTTAAGCTTAACTTTAAATGATGGATAGGTGATTTTGCGATCTGGTGTGTACAACTCCACCTGCTTAGCTTGCGCCTGTTTCCAACTAAACTCCAGCCATTCGTTCAACTCATTTTGGGTGATTTTAGCTTTTGGCGCATTGGTTTTCCAGTTGCCCTCTGCAATATCCACTTGTAAGCCAATATCTTCCCATTGCTCCAAATGCGCGTAATCAAACCCCGCTATCTGCTTGGCCTCTGCTGGTGCGAGCGGGCTTTTATCCACCATTTCAATGGCTTGGGTACTGGCAGCTTCGGCGTAATTGCCTGGCAACAAATAGACACTATCTTTATACGCAACGTACTGCTCATCAGTCACCGTATTAAACGTGCCAAATATAAACTCCTCTGTACCTGCGACACCACTTAACTTAAGACGCAATTGCGGTTGGTCTAAGCCAAATTTTTCTACGTCGACTGCAGTAAATTTGTTTTGGGTTTTGGCTGCAATAATGGAAAGAATGCGCTGTACAGAAAGCTGATCTGCGCGCGTTTTGTAGGGTGCAGTCATACGCCATAAGCCATTTACTTTTTCAAAAGTGGTGGGCGCCTGGGTTGGAAATTCCACTTTAATCGCATTAAAGTCGGCGAGTTTTAACGTGGTTACTTCATGTTGTGTTGGCCCATCATTACTAGCCTGAGGGCGCAGGTATAAAAACGCAACCAGCCCTGCTACCAGAGCCAGCATCACAAAATTAAGTATCCATCTATTTTTCATAGGCTTTTTTCATTTATTTCTATTTCTATAGTTAAGCTTAAAATTAGCGGCTGCTACTATCTGTTAATTTAGGCTTTCCTACGTTTCCACCATAACCAGAAACCAGCGATAAAAATCGCCAGCGGGATAAAGTACTGGAAACCGTGGAATATACTCATGGCTAGCAGACGACTGGACTCAGTGGCAGGAATAGTTACGTTGATATCTTTTAACGGCATCGGTTGAATGGTAATGAGCTTATCGTCACCCGCCAACCAGTTAATGATGTTCACACCAAAATCCAGATTACCGCCGTTGGTAATAAAAGTGTTTGATAGGAAATTAGCATTGCCCATGACCACCACGCGCTGGCCTTTTTTGCCATAAATACGCTCTAACGCCACGCCAATGTTAATCGGGCCGCGCTTATCCTTACCCTCATCAAATACTACCTTTTGTTTATTGCCACCCCCCACAATTGCGTCACTCTCCAACCAGCCATTCGGCGCGACTTCTACCAAGCGTCCAACTTTCCAGCCGAACTCATCTGAAGCCTTTGCATCAATCTCATGCGCTTCTGGAAACAGCGTGCGCAACTGGAAATTACGGGTAATGGCATGGTCACCATAAAAACTAGCAAATGCCACTTTGGCATCTGCACCATAAGTAGCGGCAGTCATATCCACCGCAATGCCGGGTGAAACGGTAATGCCCAAGTAATCTGCGACTTCTTTTAAGCCGTGCAGGTTGTCGTTATCGAGCAACCACAGCAAATTACCGCCAGACTCTAAATAAGCTTTAATTTTTTTGGCTTCAATATCGCTTAAGTCCACCTGCGGGCTTGCAATCACCAGCATGGCGCCATTGGCTGGCACTGCCTGCGCAATGGTTAAATCCGGATTGGCGAATTTAAAGCCTTTTGTTTCTAACTGTTTACCAAACTCACCGATATCGTGATTTTTTAAACCTTGCAAATGACGTTCACCATGGCCATCTAAAAACATAATAGGTTGCTGATTAGTACGCGCCAAACGCACTAACAAATTGGTCATTTCTTGTTCCGCAAATGGCGGGAAAATATGTTCAGTACGCTTGTTGTATTCGACAACCGTCTCGCCATCTTCTTTAATATTCGCTTCTTGCGCTAATTTTGGCTCGGATGATGGGTTGATAAACTTAAGGTTGACGTCTTTTTTCTCACGTTTGTAACGTGCCACAAAATCAATCATGCCTTTTCTAAAAGTATCGCCGCGGTTAGCATCATCATTGGTGGCATACACGGTAATATTGATGGGATCTTTCATGGTTTTTAAAATGTTAACGCTGCCCTGCGTGAGAATATTGCGATTGGCCTGCGTAATATCTTTTGCCACACGATACTGATTTGATAGATAGCCCAGCACTAGAATAAGCGCCAAGAATATCACTACAAATAGCCAGCTTTGCGCCAGCATTTGTAAACGTAAGCTTTTGTTAATTTTCATAATAATTTAATTTTTATACCAAAGTTTAGACTTTTAAATAGTTTTAGCCTCTTAAACGCTCAGCGTCTAAGCGGCGGATGGTTAGCACCAAAAACATGATGATAACCAACATGAAGTAGGCAACGTCGGCGCTATCGATTAGCCCCGTCGAAAACGCCTGAAAGTGCTTCATTAACGACAATTGCGAGATCGTATTGGTCGGGTCTCCGGCAAAAATTCTATCCATAAAAATCAGCGCAATCAACGTGATAAAGGTCATCACGGCCGCGGCAACAGGCTGTGAAGTGAGGCTGGAAAAATAGAGCCCAACCGCACTGGCACTGGCAATCAATAGAAACAAACCCAGCGAATTGGCGGCAATAAAGCCAAAATCGATATCTGACCAAATGTTGAGCGTACATAACATGATGGCAATATACAAAATCAGGATGCTGAGAAAAGTCACCAAGCCGATAAATTTACCCAATACTATTTCGGTAAGCGATAACGGCGCGCTAAACAAGAATGGCAGTGTTTGACTGCGGCGTTCTTCTGAAATCAGGCGCATTGAAAGCATTGGCACCGCAAACAGCACCACCAGAAAAGCCCAGCCATAGACAGTCTGACCAACAAACTGCGTTACCCCTACGCGCTCTGCAGGGCGCACCGCACCAGACATCACTTCGAAGTAGCCATTGACGCCATTTAAATAGAGTGAGCCGAATAAGGCAGTGAATATCGCCAAAATAATCCAGCCCATGGGTGATGCAAACATGCTTTTCAGTTCTTTTCTTACAATATTAAATATCATTTTATGGTTACCTTTTAAGTTGCCACTGCTTCTTGTACGGCGGCAGCGTCTTGATAAGTCAGCTGCACAAATACATCTTCCAGGCTGGTCTGGTCTGGCGCAATCTGGAACAAGCCCCATTTGTTTTTAACAGCGGCCTGTACAACCGCTTCATGCGCGGCCTTATCTTCATCGGCACCATCTGCAAAACGGATGCGCATCATATGGGCATCTACTGCCTCAGCTTCGGTAACACCTTTAACTTTAAGTAGATCTGCTACTGTTGGCGCCTTGTTAAAGCCAAGCAATAACTTATTGCCAACGCGCTGACGCTTGAGGACGTCGATGCCCCCATTAAATACCAGTTTACCCTTATCGATAATTTGTACATGGTCACACACCATTTCTACCTCTGGGAGAATATGCGTCGATAGAATCACACTATGCTCACCGCCGATTTCACGAATCAGCGCACGGATATCGCGAATTTGAATTGGGTCCAAACCTACCGTAGGCTCATCCAGAATCACCACCATGGGACGGTGAATAATGGCCTGTGCAATACCCACGCGCTGCTGATAACCGTTAGATAAATTCTCAATCAAACGCTTGCTCATATGGCTTAAACCACAGCGCTCCTTGGCGTTTTCCATTGCTTTCTTGATGTGTTTACCAGTCACGCGATGCAAACGCGCAGCAATGTTTAAGTATTCATCTACAGTTAGTTCTTTATACAGCGGGCGCATTTCAGGCAAATAGCCAATCAGCGCCTTGGCTTCCTTGGGGTTTTCTATCATGTCGATACCACAGATTTTAACGCTGCCGGCACTGGGGGCCAGATTGCCTGTGAGCATTTTCATGGTAGTCGATTTACCCGCGCCGTTTGGGCCTAAAAACCCCAGGACTTGACCCTGGGTTAAATTAAAACTGACGTCGCTTACGGCCGGCCGGCCACCGTATAAACGTGTAAGATCAACGGCTTCTACTGTTAAATTTGTCATAATTATGATGCACCAACTCTTAAATTAAACTGCCCATTAAATTACCTAAATAAAATCAAAATTACCATGCCTGCGAATTAATTTAGTAGACAAATTTACTAGATTAGTTGCATGCAAAAAGCTATAGTCGTACTTAATATGTAGTGCGCAATAAAGTATGCGCTGCATACAACCCTTAATTATGGATGAACTTGCGTCTACTGTCACGGACTAAACGATACATACCCCTAACTGGATAAAGTAACCATGCCTAAATTAAAAATAATAGCCGCAGCGCTAGCGTTAAGCTTTGCACTTAACACCTCAACTGCGCTGGCAGAAACTAAACCTGCAGCGACTATTAGCACCCCTACACCAGAATTTGTGTACAAATACTTGCTGGGCGAAATAGCCGGGCAACGTGGTGAGATAATACTTGCCAGCCAGCTCTTTTTAGATTTAGCCAAACAGACTCGCGATGCACGATTGGCAGAACGCGCAGCACGCAGTGCGGCTTTTGCCCAGCAACAGGGTATCGCCTTGCAGGCTGCCACTTTATGGGCAGAGCTGGATCCCGACTCGCTAGAGGCACAACAGGCTTCCAGCCAGCTATTGATTGCAAGTGGCAACTTAAAACAAGCCAAGCCGCATATTGAAAAACTATTAGCCAAAGAAGATACACGTGCCAACGGCTTTTTATATTTACCCAGCTTGCTTGCCACTCAAAAAGACAAAACAGAAGTACTCGATGCAGTCACTGCATTTGCCAAACCATACCCTAATCTACCCGAGGCACACTTTGCCGTTGCTCAAGCTGCTTGGGCTGCAGATAAACCAGATGTCGCCAGAAGCTCACTCGATGCCGCTAATAAGCTACGCCCAGGTTGGGAGTTGGCTGCACAAATGCAGGGACAAATGCTGCTGAAAGAATCGCCAGACAAAACCATTGCTTTTTACCAAGACTTTTTAAACAAACATCCCAAAGCCAACGATGTGCGCATGGCCTATGCCAAACTATTGGTTAGCCAAAAAAAATATAGTTTAGCCAAACCGGAATTCGTAAAACTGGTAGAAACCTCAAACGGTAGCCCTGAAGTGAGTGCGGTGGTTGGCATATTATCTTTAGAATCAAATGATTACTTAATGGCCGACAAGTATTTCCAGCAGGCGATTAGCTTGGGCTTTAAAACTCCAGATCAGTTGCACCTGTATTTAGGGCGCAGTGCAGAAGGCCAAAAAGATGATGCAAAAGCGCTAAGCTGGTACGACAAGATTCAATCTGGCGATCACTATTTAGATGGCAGGCTATCTGCAGCGCATGTGGTTGCCCGCACCAAAAGTTTAGATGTCGCAATTAAACTGCTAGACGATATTGAAGACTTAACCCCTGAACAACAAATGTTGGTGATTCAAACTGAAGCCGGCATGCTTAATCAAGCCAAACGTGAGCAAGAAGCATTTGATCTGCTTCAGAAAGCAACCCAAAACTGGCCAAATGCCGTAGAAATCATTTACGACTTTTCTATGGCCGCTGAGCGCGTTGGCAAACTGGATGTGATGGAAGCTGAATTGCGCAAGGCGATCAAGCTTAAACCTGATTTTGCAGCTGCTTACAATGCACTTGGCTACTCGTTTGCAGACCGCAATATTAAGTTGCAAGAAGCTAAAAACCTCATTGAAACCGCCTTGCAATTACAGCCAGGCGATCACTACATGCTGGACAGCTTAGGCTGGGTACATTACCGCTTAGGTAATTTAGAAAAGGCAGCAGAAAACTTACGCAAGGCCTATGAGGTGCAGGCCGACCCGGAAATTGCGGCACATTTAGGTGAAGTGTTGTGGAAACAAGGCAAAGAAGAGGAAGCAAAAAAAATCTGGTCTAGTGCCTTAAGAGAGCACCCTGAAAACGCAGTACTGCTGGCAACTGCCAAAAAATTTAAATCCTAGTTTTTAAATTTTAGCCTTTAATTTATTCATTGAATTTAATCAGCAAATTACTCATTACCCTATTTGTACTGGTGGCGACAGCCTGCGCAACGCGGTCAATAGTCCCCGGAGACTCCACGGCTCCGCCGCCTGAACATTTAGCGACACACCAGCAACATCTAGCCTCGATAACAGATATTCAAGCGTTTTCGTTAAAAGGCCGGTTAGGCGTTGTCACCCAAAAACAAGGATTTTCGGGCAGCATCGAGTGGCAACATCAACCCACTACAGATAACATAGACGTATATTCACCGCTGGGAAGCAAGGTGGCTAACATTGCCAAAACCCCTAACCATGTCGTATTAACCGATGAAAAGGGTCGCCACACCAAAGCCAACGATGCGGAGTCGCTTACAGAAAGCACACTGGGGTTTCGCCTGCCCTTGAATGGGTTAAGCGACTGGGCGTTAGGCCGCCCCGCTGCCAGAAAAATTGATGCCTCCAGCTGGGATGCGCAAGGCAGGTTGACCACCCTCAAGCAGGATGGTTGGGATATTGGCTTTGAAAACTATCTTGAAAGTAATGGCACTTTTTTGCCTAATAAGATTGTATTGAAAAGTGAAAAAGTGAATTTAAAACTGCTGGTAGAACAATGGATCGACGCTGCAAACTAGGCGCACATATACAATGCAACATACGCAACAAGAGTCTTTAGAAGACTGGTTAAAATCTCAAATCGCCAGAGGCTGTAGCCTGGAGTCGATGATCGAGGCCATGCAAAATGTCGGTCACACCGAAAGCAATGCGCGCAGCATTGTGACAAAAGCCTTCCATGATGCTGATACAAACGCCAATAAACCTGCGATACACTCAGAGACGATAGCCGCTTGGCAAAATATTGCCAACAATCGGCAGGAAAGCGCTATCAAGCCTGTGATCAGTTTAAATTCACCACGCCTGATGGTATTTGACCATTTTTTAAGCGATTCAGAATGCGACAAACTGATCGCACTGTCTAAAGCTAAAATGCAGGATTCCACTGTGGTGGATCCTATCACTGGGCAACATGTAAAACACCCTGAACGTCTTTCACGCGGCACACATCTGGACCATCAAAGCAGCAAGGTGGTTACGGAAATTGAGCGTCGTGTAACTGCGTTATTTGGTTTTGCGCTTAACCAACAAGAAGCGATTCAAATACTGCACTATCAGGTAGGCGGGGAGTATCGGCCACATTTTGATTTTTTCCCGCCCACCGATACTGGCAGTCAATCCGTCATTGCGCAAGCAGGCCAGAGACTGGCTACTTTAATTATGTATTTGAATACCCCAGCACAAGGCGGCTCAACTGATTTACCTAACATCGGCTTGAGCGTGACGGCTAAAAAAGGTGCTGCTATTTATTTTGAAAACATTGACCAGGCTGGTCTGCCCGACAATAACACGCTGCATGCCGGTATGCCGGTACTAGCTGGTGAAAAGTGGATCGCCACCAAATGGCTGCGGGAGCACGCACTATTTTAATGTCGTTACGTTCTTATGGCTTTAAGAACCTAGTCCCATCTCAAGCAACTGCAGGATCTGCAACAATCTATCACTTTTGACCTTTACGGGCCATCGCCTCAGTAACCAATCACTGTTAAACTGTATTGCAGTGTTTACAACGTTTGCAGTATCATTGATGCATAATAAGTATAGGGTGATGGTCATGGAAAAAACGCGGATAGGGATTGTTGGTACTGGATTTATTGCGTCCGGGCTACGCCATCTCACTCAAGCATCCCCTGACTTTGTTACCTCCAAAATTCTCACACGGCGTCCACTTAACTCACTTAACGACCATCCACATGGCGTGTTAACAAACTCTATAAACGAGCTGGTTGATCATTCTGATATCGTATTTGAATGTTCTGGTGATGTGGTTCACGCAACAGATGTCGTTTTAGCTGCCACAAATGCCAAGAAAAAAGTAGTGACCCTCAATGCCGAGTTTCATACCACTACAGGTTCCTATTTTGTCCGCCGAGGCGATTATGTAACCGATGCCGATGGCGACCAGCCCGGCTGCCTGGCAAGATTAAAGCAAGAAATTATAGGCATGGGATTTGAGCCCATGGCCTATGTCAATATTAAGGGGTTTATTAACCTTAATCCAGAACGAAAAGAAATGGAATACTGGTCTGAGCAACAAGGCATCAGATTAGAACAGGTTGTATCTTTCACAGACGGTACAAAACTACAAATAGAGCAGACCTTAGTCGCTAACGGCTTAGGGGCGACTATTGCGCCAGGTGGAATGACAGGCGCGCGCGTGGAAAGCCTAACGGACATGGATTATTTGGTGCGCATTGCAGAACAAGCGGGACAAGCAGTCAGTGATTTTACTTTATGCAAAGGCGCACCACCTGGGGTGTTGATTGTTGCAAAAAATAAAGAGGCCGACCGGCTAGGAAAATATATCGTCGGGCCGCTCAAAACCACAGAGGGTCTTGCTTACGTGATGTTAAGACCTTATCACCTTTGCCATTTGGAAGCATTAAACACCCTGCGCAGGGTAATCGCTGGGGAAGGCATCCTGATTAACAATTCAGCTAACCCCCAATTTACCATTAGTGCAGTAGCTAAAGGCAAAATAGCACGCGGCAGTGTCATTGAAAAAGGCGCAGGCGGATTCGACGTGCGCGGCGTTGCTGCCAAGATGAGTACCAACAAACAGACCGTGCCAATCTGCTTGTTACAAAATACGCGAGTAATCAGGGATATTGAACCTGGTCAAATCGTAAGTTTTGATGATGTTGAGATGTCGGAATCTAATGCGCTCAATTTCTATTCTCAAATAATAAACAACTAGATATCATTGCAGCGAATCCCTCAGATCTACTGAAATACGCATATTGCGTATTAGGTAAAAGATAACCACTCTACAGCGAGCAAACTGCACTCTGGTTGCCCTCAAAATTAATATGCTGAATCAATTGCAATGCAAGCTTTCCAAACCTTTTTAGCGCCAGCAAAAATCAATTTATTTTTGCACATTACAGGTCGTCGTAATGACGGTTACCATACCCTGCAGAGTGTATTTCAGCTATTGGATTTTTACGATACGCTACATATTAGAGCAACTAAGATAAATGAAATTAAGCGCATCAATGACATAAGCGGCGTGCCTGCAAGTCAATGTTTATGTAGCCTAGCGGCCAATGCTTTGCAGCAACATACTGGTTGTAAACTAGGGGTGGAATACTCACTTGATAAGCGCATCCCCATGGGTGGCGGCTTGGGCGGCGGCAGTTCGGATGCTGCCACCATGCTACTTGCATTGAACCAATTATGGCAGCTAAATTTAAGCCGCGACGAACTGATGCGAATTGGCCTGAAGTTAGGTGCCGATGTGCCAGTATTTATATTCGGCCAAAATGCATGGGCAGAAGGTATAGGTGAGCAACTGACTGCAATTGACTTGCCACACCAATATCACAATCAGTATTACGTGGTGCTGACACCGCAAGTTCATGTGTCAACTGCACAAATTTTTGCCAATTCTGCATTGACAAGAGACACGAAACCATTGAAAATAGCGGACTTTTCGAGAGGCCTGAATTTAGGCATAGATTCTAGTTTATTCAAGAATGACCTCGAGGCAGTAGTTTGTAAGGAATATCAAGCAGTAGCAAGCACCTTAGAATGGCTTAAGTCTTATGGCAAAGCCAGAATGAGCGGCTCGGGTGCATCGGTATTTGTTGCAGTTGATTCAAAACAAGAAGCAGATGAAATCGTAGCCCGTAAGCCGGAAAATACAACAGGCTTTGTGGCAAAAGGTTTATTAAAACATCCCCATTTTGAATTAGCGCATTAGTGTCTAGTTAAGAGAGTTTAGTAAGAAGGTTTATTGGGGAGTCGCCAAGTTGGTTAAGGCACTGGGTTTTGATCCCAGCATCCGAAGGTTCGAGTCCTTCCTCCTCAGCCAAGTTTTGTAAAGCAGATAATTAATCTGTTTTAATGTAAAGCGTGTAGATGTGGGCATGTTAACTCTTATGATTTACTAGCCTTTCAGATTTACACGCTTTAATTTTTTAAATTTTACCGCTCCATTTTTAACACTTTAAAGGTTCATTTTGAGCAACGGCAATATGATGGTGTTTACAGGCAGTGCCAACCCAGCGCTTGCAAACCAAGTGGCTGAGCATTTGGGTATTGCGCTTGGCCGTGCCGATGTTGGCCGTTTTAGCGACGGCGAAGTGATGCTGGAGTTGCTTGAGAACGTACGCGGCAAAGATGTGTTCGTGCTGCAATCTACTAGCCACCCTACCAATGACACGCTCATGGAGGTAATGGTAATGGTGGATGCGTTACGCCGTTCATCTGCAGGCCGCATTACTGCTGCTATCCCCTACTTGGGTTATTCACGTCAAGATCGTCGGCCACGCTCTGCCCGCGTAGCGATTACTGCAAAAGTAGTGGCGAACATGTTGACCAGTGTTGGTGTTAATCGCTTATTGACCATGGATTTACACTCAGACCAGATTCAAGGTTTTTTTGATATCCCGGTAGATAATATTTATGCGACGCCTATTTTATTGGCCGATTTACGCAAAAAGAAATATGAAGATTTAGTGGTGGTTTCACCTGATGTCGGCGGTGTAGTACGCGCCCGTGCGGCTGCCAAAGAACTCAGTGCAGATTTAGCAATTATTGATAAACGTCGCCCCAAGCCAAATGTGGCGAAAGTGATGAATATTATTGGCGAAGTGGCTGGCCGCACTTGTGTCATTATCGATGACATGGTGGATACAGCGAACACCTTGTGCGAAGCAGCGGCTGCCTTAAAAGATCAAGGCGCTTTGAAAGTATTAGCTTATGCCACGCACCCTATATTATCAGGTAATGCAGCTCAGCGCATTGCAGACTCAGCCCTAGATGAATTAGTGGTCACAAATACGATTCCGTTGAGTCTGGCATCGAGTGAGTGTAAAAAAATTCGTCAACTGAGTGCCGCACCATTACTTGCGGAAACGATTAAACGTATTAGCCAAGAGGAATCTGTTTCTTCTTTATTTTTAGATTAAGTTTCAACCCTACACACTGGTCGCGGTGTGTAGTTTTTAGTGCAGTACCAGTCTAGTTAAACAGACTGTTTTAGGAGCAACAAAATGAGTATTTCAATTAATGCAGTTAAACGTGACGTTAAAGGTACGGGTGCGAGCCGCCGTGCACGTCGCGCAGGCAATGTGCCTGGTGTGGTATATGGTGGCGGTCAAGCCGCTGTTAATTTATCGTTAAATCATAAAGAATTGTTTTTACAATTCCGTCACGAAGCGTTTCACGCTTCGATTTTAGATTTAATTTTAGATGGCAAAAAAGAAAGCGTGCTATTGCGCGATTTTCAAATGCACCCAGTACGTAATACCATTCAACACATTGATTTTCAACGTGTTTCTGCAAACGAAAAAATCCACGTTAAAGTGCCATTCCACTTCCTGAATGAAGATGTAGCCCCTGGCGTTAAATTAGGTGGCGGCATTGTGGCGCACATCTTGACAGAGGCTGAAGTAAGCTGCTTACCGAAAGATCTGCCAGAGTTTATCGAGGTAGATGTGGCCGCTCTAGAGCTCGGCGATTCTGTACACTTGTCGCAAGTTAACTTGCCTAAAGGTGTGGAATTTGTAGCACTTGCCCACGGTAACGACGCAGCAGTTGCGGCAATTGCCAAAACACGCGGTGGTGTTTCTGAAGATGAAGCCGCAGACGCTGCTGTTGCAGCGGATGCAGCAGCTGAATCTGCGACGGAAGCTGCAGCGGATAAAGAGGCCGAATAATTTTTGGCTAATTAAAAAACGCGCGCTTATCATTAAGTGCGCGTTTTTTATTTTAAACTAGCAAAATGTCGATAAAACTCATAGTTGGCCTTGGTAACCCGGGCGATAAATACGCAGCAACGCGTCATAACGCAGGCTTTTGGTTTGTGGATGCCGTAGCTGCGCAAAACAATAGCAAGCTAGTGCCAGATACAAAAATGTTTGGGGATGTGGGAAAGCTTAATCAAGATACCTGGCTACTCAAACCCACCACCTTTATGAACGCCAGCGGAAGAGCCATTGCGGCAATTGCCAATTATTACAAAATTTTGCCTGCAGAGATTTTAGTCGTGCATGACGAATTAGATTTGCCCGCAGGCAGTGCAAAATTAAAATTTGGTGGTGGGCACGGCGGCCACAATGGTTTAAAAGATACACATGCTGCGCTGGGCACGGCAGATTATTGGCGTTTGCGCTTGGGCATCGATCACCCCGGCGATAAAAATGAAGTAGTTAACTATGTGCTAAAAGCACCAACAAAAGATGAATTTGATGCCCTGCAAGCCAGTATCCATACAGCCTGTGGCGTGGTACCTTTTTTACTGAAAGGCGAATTCGAAAGCGCAATGTTAAAGCTTCACACCAAGTGAAGCCAGATGTAGAGTTGCATACGAAGTAGATTATTAACGATTTAAAAATGCTGTTTTTCCACCTGTATTTTTAAACGAGTACAAGGCGGCAATAGATGAGTTGCTGAGTAAATAGACAGTTCCATTCCATCCAGATTTTGCGCAAGGTTAAGGCGTTGAAGTTTGAGGTGGTGAGACAGTACAACTAGTACGGCGAAATCGCCGAAAACTGAGACCAACGCAGAGATTGCGTGAAAGATGATTGGAATAATATGAAATGTGGCATTGTAGGCTTACCTAACGTCGGTAAATCAACGCTTTTTAACGCTATCACCAAGGCGGGCATTGCGGCAGAGAACTACCCTTTCTGCACTATTGAGCCAAACGTTGGCATTGTGGAAGTGCCGGATACGCGCTTGCAACCGCTAATCGATATTGTAAAACCGCAAAAAGTGCAACCCGCTATTGTGGAGTTTGTAGATATTGCTGGCCTTGTGGCTGGCGCCTCAAAAGGTGAAGGGCTAGGCAACAAGTTCCTCGCCAACATTCGCGAAACTGACGCCATTGCGCATGTAGTGCGCTGCTTCGAAGATGGCAATGTGATTCACGTCGCCAATAAAATTGATCCCCTATCCGACATAGAAGTGATTAATACCGAGCTGGCACTGGCAGACATGGAAACAGTCGAAAAAACCATGCAGCGCGAAGGCAAAAAAGCTAAAAGCGGCGACAAAGAAGCCATTGCACTGATGGCGGTGCTCGACAAAGTGTTGCCTTGCCTAAACGAAGCCAAAGCTGTGCGCACGCTGGGTTTAGATGATGACGAATTACAACTGCTTAAACCGCTATGCCTAATCACTGTAAAACCCGTGATGTACTTGGCGAATGTGGATGAAAAAGGTTTTGAGAATAACCCATTTTTGGACAAAGTAGTCACATTAGGCAAGGCTGAGCACGCGCCAGTCGTGTGCATTTGCGCCAAAATTGAAGGTGAAATCTCAGAGTTAGACGACGAAGACAAATTGCTATTTTTAAGCGAGCTGGGTCAAGACGAACCTGGCTTAAACCGCGTGATTCGCGCAGCCTATGATTTACTTGGCTTGCAGACATATTTCACGGCTGGTGTGCAAGAAGTGCGCGCTTGGACAGTGAAAAAAGGTGCTACTGCCCCGCAAGCTGCAGGCGTCATCCATACCGACTTTGAGCGTGGCTTTATTCGCGCCGAGGTGATTCAATATGACGAATACGTTAAAAACAAAGGCGAGCAAGGCAGCAAAGAAGCCGGAAAAATGCGCTTAGAGGGCAAAGAATATATCGTGCAAGATGGCGATGTGATGCACTTCCGTTTCAATGTTTAGGCTCTGCGAGGTTCAACATCTAATCTTAATTTACCAATTAACATTCACGTCGACTTTAATGGTTTTTACTTTGACAACAAACGCCTAAACCACTAAAATTGCGGGCTTGCTTGAAACAACGCAAAACAGTTTACCGGTGATGTAGCTCAGCTGGTTAGAGCACAGGATTCATAATCCTGGGGTCGAGGGTTCAAGTCCCTCTTTCACCACCAATTCACTATCTTGGGGTAGCCAAGGTAGTATAGAGAACCCGCCTAAGTGCGGGTTTTTTATTGACTTTTTATCTAATACCTCCTAAAGTCATCCTAATCAATCCTGATATACCAAGGGGCAACTATGGGGGCATTTAGTAATAAATGTGAATTATCTCCAAAACTTGCCCCCAAAAAGGCATGCATATGGCACTAACTGACCTAGCAATAAAGGGCGCCAAGCCAAAAGAAAAGAGCTATAAACTCGCAGATAGTGGTGGTTTGTACATCGAAATTTCACCTAGAGGGGGCAAGTGGTGGCGTTATAAATATCGATTTGATGGAAAAGAATCAAGACTGTCACTAGGCACTTACCCCGATATTGGATTGAAGGAAGCTAGAGAGCGTCATGCTGCTGAGCGAAGGAAACTTGCTAACGGAATAAATCCAAGTGCCTCACGTAAAGCTGAAAAAGATGAAAAGGCTGCAGAAAATACCAACAGCTTTGAGGTAGTTGCCCGCGAATGGTGGCAAGCGCACATGAAAAATAAGGCAGCAACACACAAAGACAAAGTCATTAGGCGATTTGAGTTGTATTTATTCCCATGGATTGGCGCTCAGCCGATTGCCGACATAACCGCCCCGCAGATGTTACAGGCAGTTAAGCGAATAGAAAATTTAAATAAACTAGAAACCGCACACCGTGCCCTACAAACTGCAGGCCAAGTATTTAGATATGCAGTTCAGACTGGCCGCGCAACAAGAGATGTAACAGCGGACTTAAAAGGTGCACTGCCTCCAACTAGCATTAAACACATGGCAGCTTTCACCGAACCAAAGCAAGTCGGCGAATTGTTGCGGGCAATTGATAGTTTCTCTGGCTCGACTACAGTGCAATGCGCACTTAGGTTAGCCCCTTTAGTCTTTGTGCGGCCAAGCGAGTTACGGCAAGCTAAATGGGCAGATATCAACCTAGAGGCTGGTGAATGGCGTTACTTAGTCAGCAAAACCAAGACTAACCATTTAGTACCCCTATCAACTCAAGCTATCGAAATTCTGCGAACCATACATCCAATATCAGGGCATGGCGAATATGTTTTTCAGGGCGGTCACTCCCCGCTTAGACCAATGAGTGAGGCTGCTGTAAACGCGGGTCTTAAACGTATGGGTTACGATACTCGAAGTGAAATAACAGGCCATGGATTTAGGGCAATGGCTCGTACTATCCTTCATGAACGCTTGGAATTCGACCCACATATTATTGAGCATCAGCTAGCACACAAAGTCCCCGATGCACTTGGTGCTGCATACAACCGCACCAAGTTTATTGAGCAACGTAAAGTCATGATGCAGGCTTGGGCAGATTACTTAGAAGCACTAAAAACGCATAAAGCGAGTCCATTGAAATAATTATTTGACAAAATATACGGATAAGCTAATACTGGTTATGCAAAATGATTTAAGTCATTTGTAAGTTACTCAAAGTATCGCCGACGGACCCGTAGTTCCTCGGGCAATAGCAAAAGCTGTTGTGTGGCGAGAATAAGCACTAGTTGCTTTTCTCCTACACTAACGGCTTTTTTCATTTGCAAATCTCATAATTACTTAAAGGTTTGTAAAATGAATAACAACACACTACACAGAAGCGCCGTAAAATCTGCCCGAAGCATTAACCCTGACAAGCAGCGTGGTCATGTTTTACCTCGTACCCCACTAATCGATATAAATAGTCCTGGCAGACTTCGCACTGCCCATGTTCTTGCCTTGTGCGGTTTCTCACATTCCACTCTTTATGCTCGCATTAAGAGTGGGGACTTCGCTGCACCAGACGGAAAAGATGGCGGTCTCAATTTTTGGAACACTCAAACTATTCGCAATTACCTCGAGGCTGGGACAGTAGGAGGTATCGTGAAATGATTATCTTAAAAACAAAAGCCGCTGGCGTGCAGGCCAAAGCGGCTTCCAAAACTACAAACTACAGCAACAATTCTAAACCTTTTAATACTAAAGCTCAACGCAACGTTCCTCGGGAATGCCTACCCTCGCCTTTTTTATATTACAAGAAAATATTCCCGAACATCATACTTGGTAGTGAGTGGGTGAGTGTTCGCTGTGTATTTCATAATGACAGCAACCCGAGCCTATCCATTAATTTAAAAAATGGTGGTTTTAATTGCTTTTCCTGTGGTGCAAAAGGTGGTGACTTAATTGCATTTCACCAAAAACATTTTAATCTTGGATTTCATCAATCTCTTTTACAACTTAAAAGTATTAAGAAAAGAGAGACGAAATGACCCTTCAATTCGTAAAGTCTGTTGTCTCACCACCAAAAAATAATGTGATGCAGGCAATTGAACAGCACAAAGAATGCCTGCAATTAGTTAAAGATAGTTACATATTTGAGGCGGCTCATAAGTACACCGACAAAGATGGCAACACTGAATTTTACAGAGTTCGCTTTAAGCAGCCATATACTAAGGAGAAGTGGATTAGACCTGTGTATTTTAATGGCAATGAATGGGTCTGGAAAGAGCCAGAGCATCATGAAGGTTTAAAGCCCCTTTACAACTTACAAACAATTGCAGCAAATTCAACAGCCACTATTTGGGTCTGTGAAGGAGAATGGGCAGCTGACCAACTGAATAAGTTTTTCAAATTGCATAATATCTTCGGGGAAAATGTTGCAACTACAAGTGGTTCAGCAACTAGTGCTGAGGCGGCTGATTGGACACCTCTTAAAAACCATAAAATAGTTATTTGGCCTGACAATGATGATAATGGGGGTAAGTACTCTAGCAAGGTAGCGAAAATTCTAAGCGAACAATACTGTCAAGTAGAGATAGTTGATGTGAAGTCATTAAAACTCCCACCAAGTGGGGACATAGTAGATTGGCTAGCAATGAATCAACAGGCAACTGCTGACGACTTCAAACAATTGGCTTTAATCCCTGATGTGCCTAAAAATGAGAAGTCTCTTATAGATTTTATGCTGTCTGCAAAGAATCTCATGAAATTGGCTTTAGCAGAACTTGAATACATTGTTTTTCCATTCATCACCATTCAATCGCTGATTATGGTTTATGCCATGCGCGGCATTGGTAAGACTTGGTTTTCGTTGCAACTAGCCATTTCTGTCGCTTTAGGTCAGCCCTTTTTCGCATGGGAAGTACCAAAACCGAGGCGAGTTCTTTTTATTGATGGTGAGATGCCGCTTAAATCCTTGCAACAAAGACTGAAGTATCTTTGTGTAGATGACTTTCCAGAGCTGTTAAACATTCTCCCTAGCGAGATTCTATGGAGAAATGGACAGTCGCTAAATCTTAACGATGAAACGGATTTAGATGCTATTGACGAATTTCTTGTTGAACTGGCATCAACAGACCAAGCACCAGAACTTATCATTATAGATAACTTGTCTAGCATGACGGCTGGTACAGACGAAAATGGGAACAGCGAAATGGATACCATGTTGCGCTGGCTACTGAAGTTACGCAGTCAAGGTTATGCAGTATTGCTTGTGCACCATGCTGGTAAAAACGGGGACCAACGTGGAGGTTCTAGGAGGGAGGATTTTTTAGATACCTCAATAAAGCTAAAGGAGGCAAGCAAATCAACTGCTGGCAGTAATGAAGTTGGTGCTTGTTTTAACATCGAGTTTGTAAAGTCACGTGGCTTACGACCTATCCCAGACTCTCTTAAAGTAGAGCTCTCGCAAGATGAACATGGTTTCGCAAAGTGGAAAACAGAAGGTGCCGATATTTTGCCTGCATACTATGAAGCATTACGCTTAATTCGTGACTGCGAACCAAAATCACAGAAAGAGCTTGCCAGTCTAATGGGTATTTCAGCATCAGCCGTGTCTCAGCAACTAAAATCTGCCAGAACTAAAGGCTTGCTGGAGAATGTAGTGCTAAAACTTACCGATAAAGGCAAGGTTGAAATTGATAAACATTACAAAGATTTTAATCTACTTTTGTAACTTAATTTTTGGTTCAGCTTGGTAATGGTAATTACCTTAATGAAGCACTTAACAAAATTAAATAAACTTAATAAAATCAATAGGTTGTTATTAGTTAAGTACTTAATTTTCTATCTAATCGAAAGTAATTAAGCTCAAAACCCCCTTAGGGTTTGAGCAACTTAATAAATTGTCTGGGAATGTGTGTCAGCTTGCAAATAGAGAAATGTTACAAAATGTGATGTTATGTGAGGCAAAACTATGGTTAATAAACGGTTGCTAAAACCAGTGCAACTCAATGCAGTTCAGATGCTAGCATTGGGCATTCCTGCATATCAGGTGGCCGCAAAGCTAGAAGTATCAACTATGACCATCTATCGCTGGCAGCGGCAGCCAGCCTTTGAGGCTAGACTGGGTGCTATTACATCCTCAGGATTAGAGGAAATTGCAAAGAAGATGAATGCCACCACACTTACAGCCGTAGAGACGTTGCAAGAAATTCTATGTGATATGACACAGCCCACAACCACCCGCATGAAGGCTGCACTTGGTGTACTAGGTTCGATGTCTTCGGTGAATGCAGCTTTAGAATGCAGCCTTCAACATAGGGTGGCTGATTTCAGCTTATTGCAAAGATTTAGCGACCAGTCATTTACTTATGACAGTAATGGAGATAAATATCCGACCATTGGGCCGTCTACATCGACAGAACTTTCAGAAGTGGAGGTGTGATTTCTTGTGCAGTTAATTGCAAATCATTGATTATATTGACTAATTTGGTGAATCTGGTACAATTATGAATGGATAACACTAAAACTAATGTTGGACGCCAACAGGCTTTATTTAATACAAATTCGAGTACCGCAGCACTGCGTCAGGCATCTGCAGATTATGATGCTTTTACCCGCACACGATTATCCAAACATTTTTTACTAAGGGACTTCCTTTACAGTTCCGACAGTGAGTATCGCGGCCTATCCAACATGGTAGATGACAGGGATGCGGTGATTAAAGCAGGCAAAGCACTTTGCGAACACGTCCTAGAACCTATCACTGAAAAATTCGGTAAACCACTTATAACTTTCGGCTACCAAGCAAAAAATGGAATAGAAGCAGACTGGTCACCCGCAAAGCGTAAAGAAAATCCCAGAAGTAGTTCTCCACATTGTTGGGACCGTTTTACACATGGGAACCTCGTTTATTGTCGTTGCGACATACTCCCAGCATGTGTAGAAGACGGTGAGGTATCTAAACATGAATACGGTAAATTTTTGATGTATCACTTAGATATAGATTTACTGATGACTTTTAAGCGCAGTGACGTTTTCTGTATTACTTATTCTGAATATAAGAGACGCAGAGTCTGGGTGGATTGGGGCAGCCCATCAAGAGGAGAACCTAAACGCGAAGATATTATGGGTGCTGAGTTCTGGCGCAAAATATATCCGAGCTTGCCACAAGAGTTGCGTCCCAGATTCGGTCCAT
This sequence comes from Methylotenera sp., assembly GCA_036675645.1. GTDB lineage: Bacteria > Pseudomonadota > Gammaproteobacteria > Burkholderiales > Methylophilaceae > Methylotenera_A. The sequence continues at coordinate 21,549 of JAKFEP010000082.1, forward strand.
CAGATACTCGCGGCAGTCTCCAATGGAGCTCAAGCGAGTGAATCACCTGCTTGATATTGATGCTCATAATTCCGATAACTTTCATTTCTCGGAATGTAGAATTAATGAAAAAAACGGCATTCTTCCATCAACTCGACCAGAAAATTTGCAATTAATACCACATCAAAATAATGTAAGTCAGTTCGTAAATGCGTCAATATCAAACAGCACAAGAAAAAGTTATCAGTCAGACCTAGCACATTTTTTAAAATCGGGCTGGAAAGTGCCATCAAGCCCTGAATCAGTAGCGCAATATCTCGCGACTTATGCTGATACTTTATCAGCGTTCACACTTGCTAGAAGATTAGTTTCAATTAGTCGTGCCCACACCTCTCAACAGCTCCCTAACCCAACCAAATCAGATATTGTGAAAGCGACTTTACGTGGAATCAAACGTATCTATGGCGCTAGGCAAAGACAAGTTGAGCCATTAGTTGTAAACCTGTTACAAGAAATGGTGAAAGACTTAAGTGGTATCAAAGGTACACGAGATAAGGCACTGCTACTGATAGGCTTTGCAGGTGCATTTAGACGCAGTGAATTAGTAGCATTACAAGTATCGGACATTGAGTTTGTTGAGCAGGGTTTGTTAATCAACGTTAGCCGCTCAAAGACCGACCAAGAGGGTGTGGGCCGTAAAATAGCGATTCCCTTTGCAAGGGGTAATGTTTGTGCTGTACATGCACTTAAAAATTGGCTAGAACTCGCTGATATTGATTCTGGCCCCATATACAGAGGAGTTAATCGGCATGGATTCATTTCAGAAAAACAACTATCGACTGAAGCAGTAGCCTTAATCATTAAGTCCCAAGCTCATCGTACAGGGTTAGACCCCAGTAAGTTTTCTGGCCATAGTTTACGTGCAGGTTTAGTTACAAGTGCAGCTCAGGCTGGCGTAAGTAACTGGAAGATTAAAGCTCAAACAGGACACCGTTCAGATGCAATGTTAAACCGCTATATCAGAGATGCGAATATTTTTATGAGTAACGCTGCAGGGGCAATTTTATAAAGCTGTTTATACTTAATTTGTCATTATTTCTTCCAATCTTAAGGTTATTGATACAATTAGAATGTTTTATGTATCACAGGTAATTTCTGGCAAATATGTATATTTATTTAACGTAATGTTTTATCTTTAGGTTGTTTATGATTAGTAAGAGTCCATTGTACTGTTTAGACCTTTTTGCGGGTTGTGGGGGTCTCTCGTTGGGATTAGAAGAAGCAGGGTTTCATCCAGCATTTGTGAATGAACTTAACAAAGATGCAATGGAAACTTACTTAATGAATAGAGAAAAAAGGTATCCAAAACTAAGAGAAAAATATCATATTAACGATGTAAAAAATATGGTACTAACTGAAACATATCTAGAGAATCTAATTGCTGGATTAAAACTAGACTATGCTATAGATGCAAAAAAGGGTGAATTAGACCTTTTGGTAGGTGGGCCACCATGCCAAGGATTTTCGGGAATAGGGCATCGCAGGTCATACTCTGTAGAAAAAAAGCAGCTTCCTTCAAACCACCTTTATCAGGATATGGCTTTCATAATCAATAAACTCCAACCAAAGATTTTTCTTTTTGAGAATGTACGTGGATTACTTCAAGCCAAATGGACAGAAAGCGGTGTTAAAGGTGAGATTTGGGAGGATGTTCAGAACACATTCAAATCCATAGAAGGATATACAGTTCGCCACTCATTAGTCTATGCAAAAGATTACGGTGTACCACAAAATAGACCAAGAATTTTATTAGTTGGAATAAGGGATGATTTAGGGTACAAACCTGAAGTCGGAAAAGTTGCTGATGGATTCCTGCCTGAAAAAACTGGAAACTATCCTCATTTGCGCGAGCTTTGGTCTGACTTGATTGACGAAAATTACTTATCCAATAAAATTACCTATTGTTACCAAAGCTCTGCACAATCGGAGATTCAAAATTATTTTAGGCTTGACCCGTTTACTGGGAAAATAAAGCCTAAAGGGGCGTCTATAACAGAGCAAGCATATAGCAATCATTCAGAAAAAGTTATAGCTAAATTTAGGTATATGCTTGCTAATCAGGGTAAAACGCACGAATCTATGAAAACCAAGAAATTTGCTCAGCGTCTCTTAGTCCCAGAGTGGGGTACCGGAGGACCATCAATTACTGCAACATCATTACCAGATGACTATGTTCATTACAGCCAGCCGCGCAGCTTAACGGTGCGTGAATGGGCTAGATTGCAAATGTTTCCTGATTGGTACGAGTTCTCTGGCAAAAGAACTACTGGTGGAGTTCGTAGGGCTGGTAATCCGAGAGAGGGAATATTTGATAGAGAAGTACCTAAATATACTCAAATTGGTAATGCTGTACCAGTTCGCCTAGCTAAGCAAATAGGTATGCACTTTAAGGATATTATAAAAAATTCATAATCTAAAATATGAGAAATCTGTATCTAACAGTTGAATATTGTTTTGTAATGAAGTCCTAATTCCAATAGTTGTTGAGTTTGCACAGTTTCTCTGGAAAAAGTCTTTAATTGATGCCGCAACTGATGGAACGGTGGTTTTGCCCCAATAGTTTCCACCTGATAAATTTATTACTCTTTTTACTGCCATGCTTGAGTGTTTGTAATTTGCTTTAGTATTGCTAGGCATAGTGACAAATGCATACGCAAATCTTTTTAACGCACTTATTTGGTAATTATTTGCCCCTACAGTAATTGTAGTATTTGAAAAACCATTGGACGCATAAATCATATCCCAAAGCATCGGAATTTGTGCGTTATCATTCCAGTTGGTTTTACATTGAATTATGTAAGCTTCTAACTGATTAAAGTCTCTATCACATAGATGATTAACAACTGGAAGATATCTAAAGCTTCCTTTAGCGTTAAATGTTCTTAATTCAGGAAGCGCTATTAGATTATAGTCTGCATTATATTCAGGAATGTCAGGGAAAGTTATTCCTACCAAGTCGGATTCAGTATTTGAGGGCACATTTCCATAATTAACAGTGAATGCATCCCTTAGAGGCTGAGGGATTAGCTTTCGGTCTTGCTTTATAACTACACTTCTAGTTCCAATTAAACATAAATTTAGATACCAGCAAACCAACCCCTCCCATGCAGCACCCCCGCCTGATAGTATGGATTGGGACCTGCCAGCGCTTGCTGTAGTTTGAAAAATACTTGCAAGACTATCACCGAGCTGAAGGATATTTGTTGCGCTTTTGGGAGTACCTATGTGGGTGTTGATTACCGGCTGCCAAATAGGCCATGCCGAGTTGAATGTTCCCATCCTAAAAAGATTTGAAATTGATTCCTTCCTAATATGCTCAACTATATTCACTTTAACTTCCTAGGTGTAATTATTTTTTTGAGTCCATAAATATGCTCACTAGATTAGAGTAGTTTTAGCAATTCCAACTAATTAGAATAGTTAACCTTATTTATGTAAGTTGGAGAGTACAAGCCAAAATTTATGACCCAAATCAGATAAGCTCAAAAGTGAACTAATGGAGGTAGCTACTAAAATATATTTCATCAAATACCATAAACTAGGACTGAACAACAATATAACACCCATAATAGTCATAGTTAGATAAATTACGCATCCAATAAAGAGAGTTTTAAGCAAATCTGAATAGTGACCTTGAACTTTCATTAACTTTACCAAGTGAGTATCTGAAATGGTGGCAAGAATTGCCATAGCCGCTAACATAAAACCTAACATTGAAGCGCCAACCTGAGTGTATGTCCCTGCAATGGACGATGCAGATGCAGCACTTTCTGAAACGCTGGATAATAGTTTGTAATGCCATAAAACCCACATAGTGGGAAAGAAAACTATGATGGGTGAAAATAATCTGAAATTCATGGAAATGATTGCACCTGATTTAGGTCAAAGTATTGGTTTAATATTCCTTTTTGGTTATTGTAAGCAGTTTCTAAACAAGCTACTACATCAGCGGCAAGTGGATAGTGCCCATTAAGGTTTACTATAAAACGCTCCACTACCCTGTCAGCAAAAAGGTCGATGGGGTCTTCGTCACCATCAATTTTAACTTTAAGCAAAGTCACACTGTTATTTTCCACCAACTGTTTTATGAGGCCTTTCGTGTTTTGAAGTACGCCTCTCGCTGCAGATACATTTATTTTTACCGTCGCCCCATTTAAGGAGTTCATAAGGTCGAATGCATGCTGGTTCCATTTGGGCTGTTTAACTAACTGAGTATTAGGTCTAGCTATTTTGCACTCAATGGATTTTACAGACCCATTTAGGGCTCTTTGTAATGAGTTAGGGTCTACAATCGGTAATAAATAAAGTATGTTTTGGGAGGAACAGTATTTGCTTACAAGTGTGGAAAGATAGTCAGCAAAACGTTCAGGTGAAGCAACATCTCTGCTTGACTGCCAAACTAAAATGTCAGTGTTTATATGGTATAAAAAGTAACACTTTTCGACTAGCTTATCAGTTGGCAATAGAAGTAATTGGCTCTCGACACCTGTGTTGTCGATTTTATTGGGAGCATCATCTCTTAGCCTACCAAATACACCATGTATTGTGTTTCCAATTTTTGTGACATCACGAATTTGAAAATCCGCACCAGATATATTCGTTGCAGGTAGATGAGGCGAGTTCAGTGAGTGGTTATCTAATAAAGGTTGAAAAATATCACGTAAATAGTATTTGTTATTATTCCGTGCAAGACTAGTATTAAAGAATAGAGCTCGGTAAGATTTAGTAGCCACAAAACACCCCTTTATTTTTGTTATTTTTTACTAATTAACTACCTATTAGAAATATTTAATTACTATTACAATAGTAACTTAAGCCAATCATTCTGTAAAACTAGCATGCCTTATTTCATGAATCCTGCCATACATACAAAGTAACATGCAAATTTATAGATGGTCTTGTGCATATCACAGCATTAATTAAACTGAATAACTGGGAGTGATTGGGGGCAACATTGGGGGCAACTATAATCAACACCGCCAACAATCCTTTGATATTTCTGGTGCATAAGGAAGTGTAGTGGTGACTCTTTCCCACCAAATAAAAAGCCACATCTTCGGATGTGGCTTTTTTATTCGCCCTCGTTAAGCTAAACTGACGCCATTCTAAAAATTACAAAGCTAACCCCATGTTTGAGCAAACCTTTAAAAACATCGATGACATTCTGCATAAAGATGCAGGCAACACCAGCGAGCTAGATTACACCGAGCAAACTTCTTGGATTCTGTTTTTAAAATATTTGGATGCATTAGAACAAAAAAAAGCGATGGAAGCTGAGCTAGAAGGCCGCAGCTATTATTTTACTTTAGATGAAGCTTAACATTGGCAAAAATGGGCAGCGCCTAAAACCGCCGATGGCAAGTTCGACCACAACAATGCAGCCATCGGCGATGATCTAAAAGATTTCGTCAACCAAAAACTGTTCCCCTACCTTAAAGGCTTCAAGCAGCGCGCCACTGGCCCCAACACCATTGAATACAAAATCGGTGAGATTTTTGGCGAGATTAACAACAAACTGCAAAGCGGTTATAACCTGCGCGAGGTGATAGAGCGTATTGATGAGTTGCGCTTTAATACGCAGGCAGAAAAGCACGAGCTTTCACACCTGTACGAAGCCAAAATTAAAAACATGGGCAACGCAGGACGTAACGGTGGCGAGTATTACACGCCGCGCCCGTTGATTCGCGCCATGATACAAGTAGTGAACCCAAAAATTGGCGAAACCATTTATGACGGCGCAGTGGGTAGCGCGGGCTTTTTATGCGAAGCGTTTGATTACCTGCGTTATCAAGGCAAGCCAGATGGCGAAACCAAATTAAGCACCAAAGATTTGGAAGTTTTACAAACCAGCACGTTTTATGGCAAAGAGAAAAAGAGCTTGGCGTATGTCATTGCCATTATGAACATGATTCTGCATGGCATAGAAGCGCCCAATATCATCCACACCAACACGCTGGCCGAGAATATTAGCGATATTCAAGAAAAAGACCGCTACGATATTATTCTTGCCAACCCACCATTTGGCGGCAAAGAGCGTGCAGAGGTACAGCAGAACTTTCCCATTAAAACAGGTGAAACCGCATTCTTGTTTTTACAACACTTTATTAAAACGCTACGCGCTGGCGGCCGCGCCGCGGTGGTGATTAAAAACACTTTTTTAAGCAATACAGATAACGCCTCAGTGAGTTTGCGTAAACTAATGCTAGAGAGTTGCAACCTGCACACCGTGCTGGATTGCCCAGGTGGCACATTTCAAGGTGCAGGCGTAAAAACTGTAGTGCTATTTTTTGAAAAAGGTGCACCTACCAGAAACACATGGTTTTACCAGCTAGACCCAGGCCGCAATATGGGCAAGACCAACCCACTGAATGATGCGGATTTGGCGGAATTTGTGAGCTTGCAAAAAACCTTTGCTGATTCGCCTAAAAGCTGGAGCGTAAAGGCAACCGACGTTGACCAATCTACCTTTGATTTATCGGTAAAAAACCCCAATGGCAATGAAGTAATCGCGCACCGCAGTCCGCAAGCCATTATGGCGGAGATTAAGGCGCTGGATGCTGAGGGTGCAGAAGTATTGGCTGGAATCAGGGCGTTGCTATGACGTGGGTTACGCTTGAAAAGCTATTCAATATTGGTTCAAGTAAACGGGTTTTAAAATCACAGTGGGCAGCCGAAGGAGTTCCTTTTTATAGAGGACGTGAAATAACCCGCTTGGCAAAAGATGGCTATGTGGATAATGAGCTGTTTATTTCAGAAACTCTCTTTTCAGATTATACAAATAAATATGGCGTTCCCAAATCAGGTGATATTGTAATAACTGCAATTGGTACGATTGGTAACTCGTATATTGTTCAAGAGCATGATAGATTTTATTTCAAAGATGCAAGTGTATTATGGCTCAACAAAATAGCCGATGTCAGTTCTGAGTATATTAACTTATGGCTTAAATCGTCATTATTTACCGAGCAGTTGGATGAAGGTAATGGTGCGACAGTCGACACTTTAACAATAAAAAAACTTCAAAGCGTCACTGTCAACCTGCCGTCAATTACCGAACAACAACGCATTGTAGCCATACTCGACCAAGCATTTGAGGGTATTGCCAAAGCGCGCGCAAATGCTGAACAAAACCTGCAAAACGCCCGCACCTTGTTTGAAAGCCACCTGCAATCACTTTTGAACAATAACAATCACGATTGGAGTGAAAGTTTTTTAGGTGATGTCTGTGAGGAGTTGTTTGCAGGTGGCGATGTGCCAAAAGGAAATTCATCTAAGTTTAAAACGGAAAAATATATTATCCCGATTTATTCAAATGGCGAAAAGAACAAAGGACTTTATGGCTTTACCAATACAGCTAGAGTCAAAAAACCAAGCATTACAATTTCTGCTAGAGGAACAATTGGTTATTCTCAAATCAGAAATGAGCCATTTTATCCAGCAATACGATTAATTGTAGTTACACCAAAATCTGATTTGCTCAATTTGGGTTTTCTTAAATACTTAATAGAGAATATGGACTTCATTCATAGTGGCGTTTCAATTCCACAATTAACTGTACCAATGATTAAGGAGTACCTAATCAGATACCCCATTCTGGATATTCAAAAAAGTATTGTAAAAAATCTAGACGAGTTTGCTTCAGAAACCCAACGCCTAGAAGCTCTTTACCAACGCAAAATAGAATTACTCGATGAGTTAAAAAAATCGCTATTGCAACAGGCGTTTGCGGGCGAGTTGTAAGCATGGTGGCCTAGATTCCCGCCTGCGCGGGAATGACGGGGTTGGATGTGTATAGAAAATGCCATTTCTTATACATGTCGCGTGCAACATGACAAGAGTTCCCGATTATTTATACATGTTGTGCCTATGTCGGCACTATCGACACATCTTTAATATGTGTCGATAAAATCAAAATACATCGACATAAATGGTTGACGTGTCGATAGCATCGACATACACTAATAATGTGTCGATAAAACTGCAAAATGTAAACATATGACTTTAAATATGCATTCACAACCTTGGCAACCTGATCAACCTTATTTATCTTTACCTACTCTGCCACCTAGAGTAGATATTGAGACTAAAGCAATATTAAAGCAGTGTATTACTGCACGCGCCGCTTTGGCAGAGCTAAAACAGGCCGCTGAGTTAATACCAAACCAATCTGTGTTAATTAATACATTACCTTTACTAGAAGCTGGTGCAAGTTCTGAAATAGAGAATATTGTGACCACCACCGATAAGCTGTTTCAACATTTGCGCAATGAAGATCAAGCTGACCCTGCTACTAAAGAGGCTTTACGTTATAGTCGTGCACTATTTGAAGGATTCCAGGCACTTAATCAACACCCACTTAACACACGCACAGTAGAAGAAATTTGCACGCAAATTAAAGGCGTGCAGATGAATGTGCGCCGTGTATCTGGTACCGCACTAAGCAACCATAAGACAGGTGAAGTGATTTATACCCCACCAGTGGGTGAAGATGTATTACGTACTATGTTGGCAGATTGGGAGCGTTTTTTACACAATGCAGTAGAGATTGATCCGTTAATTCGCATGGCGGTGGCACATTATCAGTTTGAAGCGATTCACCCATTTACCGATGGCAATGGCAGAACTGGCCGTATTGTGAACAGCCTGTTTTTGATTCAAGAAGGCTTGCTAACCCTGCCGATTTTATATTTAAGCCGCTATATTATTCAAAACAAAGCCGATTACTACAAACTGTTATTGCAGGTGACGCGCGAGGAAGATTGGGAAGCTTGGATTATTTATGTGCTGAAAGGTGTGGAAGAAACAGCCACTTGGACAACCGCTAAAATTGCCGCAATTAAAGCATTATCAGAACATACGGTTGAATACGTAAAAAATAAGCTACCTAAGGTGTATAGCCATGAATTAGTGAGTTTGATTTTTGAGTTGCCATATTGCCGTATTAGCAGTTTAGCCGAGGCTGGAATCGCAAAGCGTCAAGCAGCCTCGCAATATTTAAAACAGCTAGTTGAGATAGGCGTATTAATTGAAGCGCCAGTCACTAAAGAAAAGTTATTTATTCACCCCAAACTTATGCAGTTGCTAACCAAAGATAGTAACGAATTTAAGCCCTACTTTTAAATATGATGAACGAAGCCGAAACCCGCGC
>JAKFEP010000118.1:0-5424 GCA_036675645.1 Methylotenera sp.
GTGATGTCAGTCGCCAGTTGGTATTTTATGCTGGTAAAAACCGTGCAGGTTTTAAAAATTAAAAGCTCCATTAAGCAATATATGGCCGAATTTTGGGCAGCGCCTAACCTGCACACCGCCATCAACACCATCAAAATTGATTCGCCTGCACATCAATTAGCGACTAATGCGTTTGATGCCGCACACCATCATCAAACACATGCCGCAAAAAACCTTGCAGAGTCTTGCAGTTATGATGAGTTTGTGGCGCGCAGCATGCGCCGTAGTTTAGGCCAGACTACTTCACAATTAGATGCTGGATTGTCAGTATTGGCTTCCGTGGGCAGTGTTTCACCATTCGTTGGATTATTCGGCACCGTGTGGGGTATTTATCATGCGCTCGCCACTATTAGCGCCAGCGGCCAAGCAACGCTAGATAAAGTGGCTGGCCCAGTGGGCGAAGCTTTAATCATGACTGCCATTGGTTTGGCGGTAGCGATTCCTGCCGTGTTGGCTTACAACGCTTTTGTAAAACAAAACCGCGTGATAACCACCATGCTGGATACTTTTGCGCAAGATTTGCATACCTTGCTGACCACAGGCGCTCCACTAGTCGTTAAAAACCACAAAGCCAAACAAACAAAAAACAACGTGAATGCGTTGCAAACCAATAAACCAGTCAATAAACCACAAGGTGTGCCAGCATGATCGGCGGTCATTCATTCAGTAGTGATTCGTCGTTGAATTCGCACACACAACCCATGAGCGAAATCAACACCACGCCTTTAGTAGACGTGATGTTGGTGCTATTGGTGATATTTATTATCACTGCGCCATTGTTGACACACGCCGTAAAGATTGACCTGCCGCAAGCCACCAGCCAGCCGCTGCCAGACAAGCCTGAAGTGATTTCACTCTCAATTGACGGCACAGGTAAAACCTATTGGAATGATATGCCTTTGGTACAAGGCGAATTAAAGCAAAAACTATTGCAAATTGCCGATCAAAAGCCACAGCCAGAACTGAATATCCGCGCCGATAAAGAAACACGTTATCAAATTTTGGCAGAAGTGATGGCCGATGCACAGAACGCAGGAGTGACCAAACTAGGTTTTGTGAGTGAACCATCTCATTAGTTAGTATTATTAAATAATGAACCGCAGGTAAATTGTGGTTCATTTACAGCATTCTTCATTAGCCAGCCACAGCGTAAGAACGCCTTTAGCCAGCCAAATTTAAAGTCTTTAAATTTACGCTAAAGGAAATCAACATGAGCATGCAAAATTTAATTGCTACTCCGGTTATTTTATTTTTATTCTCAGTCCTCATTGTAGCCACAACGCCTAGTGCACAAGTTGCAAGTAGTGATTGTGGAATTAAATCTCATGCAATAAGCGATGCGCGCAGTGTTCATGAAAATTAAATCACTTAAAGCTTGGGCATGGGTACATAAGTGGTCAAGCCTGATTTGCACGGCTTTTATGCTGCTGCTGTGCTTAACGGGGCTGCCGCTGATATTTGCGCATGAAATTGATCATCTGCTCGGCAATGAAGTTGAAGCGCCTGAAATGCCTCAAAATACGCCATTGGCCAGCATGGATAAACTACTAGACAACGCTAAAGCGCTATATCCTAGCCGGGTGCCGCAATTTATATTTCGCGATATTGACGATGACAAAACTTGGACGATTAGTCTAGGCCTAACACCGACATCGGAAGACGACACCAAATTTATAAAGCTAGATGCGCGTACCGCCAAAGTGCTACAAGAGCCTAAATTTGATGAAGGCTTTATGCACATCATGTTTAGATTGCATGTGGATTTATTTGCTGGTTTGCCAGGCATGCTGTTCTTAGGCTTGATGGGCGTGCTACTGGTGGTGGCGCTTATTTCAGGTGTGGTTTTGTATGCACCCTTTATGCGAAAGCTCGAGTTTGGTGAGATTCGCAGAGATCGTGCACCAAAGCTAAAACGTCTGGATACGCATAATTTTTTAGGTGTGGTTACTTTAGTGTGGGTGCTTGTAGTTGGCACAACTGGTGTTATCAACGCATGGGCAGATCTGGTGATTAAATACTGGCAGTTTGACCAAATGTCTGCCATGACAGCCCCTTACAAAGGCCTGCCGCCACCGAAAACATTTGGCTCGCTACAAGCTGCGGTAACTACGGCGCAAGCGCGTGAGCCGCACATGAAATTGGGCTTTATTGCTTTTCCGGGCACGGATTTTTCTAGCCCCCATCACTATGGCATGTTTATGCGCGGCGATAGTCCCATTACCTCTCGTCTGTTTAAGCCCGTGCTAATAGACGCACAAACTTCCAAACTAACCGATAGCCGCGAAGTGCCATGGTATTTAGCGGTGTTACTTGTTTCGCAACCACTGCATTTTGGTGATTACGGCGGTATGCCACTTAAAATTATTTGGACAATTTTAGATATTTTTACCATTGTGGTGCTGTGGACCGGATTAGTGCTGTGGTGGAAAAAACGTAAGCAATATATTCCGGATATTGAATCTAAGATAAGGTTAAGTGAGGCTTGCTAGCTCATGGTCACGCATCTATTTATGCAAAACAAAAACTTAAAACAAATTTTTATTTGGCCAATTATTTTGGGCGTGCTCAGCGCCATTGGTCTAGTCGTCGCGTTGCTAGAAGAAGGGACGCTTGAAGATATTTCTCTCTTTGGTCTAGTCGCGCCAATTTTGGTGATTGTTTATTTTTATTGGGTTAAAAAAACTTAATCAATATTTTTAGCTTTTAGTTTACGCAAGCAAACGAGTTTAACTCCTATAGCCAGCATTTTTTATAGGGGAGTTGTATGCACGCTTTGCAGTTAAATTATCTATTTCGTCAACGGACTTTATTTGTTGCACTTATGATGGCTTTGCCATTGATTTCATCAGCTGAAGAAGTCTTACCATCGGCTGAAACAGAAACACTGACGGAAGTCAGTGTGACTTCAAAAGCTGATGCGAGCCAAGCATCAGAGAAAACCAAATCTTACACAGTTAAGTCTACTGGTACGGCAACAAGGCTGGATACTTCGCTGAAAGAAACACCGCAGTCAATATCTGTCATCACCCGTCAGCAGTTAGATGACTTTCGTATTTTGTCAGTGAATGATGCTTTGTCTTATGCAACCGGCATTAAAGTTGAACAGTTTGAGACAGACCGTACCGAATACACAGCACGTGGTCTTAACATTACCAGTTTTCAAATAGATGGCCTCAATTCTCCCATTAGCTTTAGTGGCACTAATTATGGTGATTTGGATGTGGCTGTATATGACCGCATTGAAGTATTGCGTGGTGCTAATGGATTATTAGCGGGAACGGGTAATCCTTCTGCTACCATTAACTTTATTCGCAAACGCCCGACGAAAGCCTTTCAGGCAAAAGTCGATTTATCAGCAGGCTCTTGGGATAATCGACGTTTAGATGCAGATGTTTCATCGGCACTGAATGATGATGGTAGCGTGCGTGGACGGTTAGTCGGCGCATACCAAGATAGGAACTCTTACCTTGACCGCTACAGCACAGAAAGAAACGTGGTGTATGGTGTCATTGAAGCAGATTTAAGCGATAACACCAGTGTGGCTATTGGTCACACTTATCAGAAAAATGATTCCAGCGGTAACAACTTTGGTAGCCTGCCGTTGCTGTATACCGATGGTACCAAGCGTCATTACAAAGTGTCTGATTCCCCGGCGACGGATTGGGCTTATATGAAAGTGGACACAAATGTTAGCTTTGCCGAGCTGACCCATTACTTTAATAATGACTGGCAAGTAAAAGGGCAGTTAACGTACAAAGACACGGGATCTGAAGGTCGCTATAACTATATAGATGGTTACGAAGACCGCGCTACTGGCTTAGGTACCTATACGAGCTACCCTTACATTTACAGTTTTGCGACCAAAGACCATGTTGCGGATATTTATGCCAATGGTCCTTTTGAGCTGGCAGGCCGTAAGCACGAGCTAGTCGTGGGCGCTACCTGGAGTAAGTCGTATATGAAGGAGTTCTCACGCATAGGCGACACAATAGGTAATATCTCTGTAGTTAGCTTTGATGACTTGGGCAATTTTCCGATGCCAAATTTTGGGCCTAAAAGTAAAAGTTCCGACTACCAAAGTACCACTACCAATCTCTATACAGCGGCTAAGCTTAATCCAACAGATGCTTTAAAAGTAACGGTGGGTGGCAGCTTACTGAGCTACGAGTTAGAAGGCGTTGCGTATGGTACTGACCAGATAGCCAAGGAAAACAATGAGTTCACACCTTATGTTGGTGCTGTCTATGATTTGTATGACGCCCACTCTGTGTATGCGAGTTATGCTGGTATTTACAGGCCACAAGTAGAGCGGGGCGCTAACCTTAAACCATTAGCCCCATTAAAAGGCAAAAACTATGAAGTGGGTATTAAGAGTGAGTGGTTCAATAAAAAATTGAATAGCGCATTTGCGCTGTTTAGAACCGAGCAAGAGAATCAAGCTCAGGCTGTAGGCACAAATGGCACCATCACAACCTATGAAGGTATTCAAGCCACCACCAAAGGTTATGAGTTTGATGTGTCCGGTGAAGTTACAGATCACTTGAATATCAATGCGGGTTATACGCGTTTGATGAGCGTAAAAGGCGATCATGACCAAAATGTAAATCCGTTTGTCCCAAGACACTTGGTACATTTGACGACAGTTTACACTTTACCGTCTATCGAAAATCTGAAAGTGGGTGCGAGCTTAAACTGGCAGAGCGATACGCATGTAGATATTAATCTTGGCGGCCGTGATGTGCGGTATGAGCAAGACAGCTATGCAACGCTCAATTTAATGGCGAATTATAAAATTGACGAGCACTGGAGCACAGCGGTTAACTTATATAACGTGACTGATGAAAAATATCTATCCAGCATGCGATATGCGTCTGCTGGGCAGGCTTTTTATGCAGCGCCGTTTAGCGGCTTAGCGACGCTAACCTGGAAATACTAATAACCGTCGCATGCATTCTGCACCTATAAAAACACCATAGGCGCAGAATACGGGGGTGCTTTGGCTTGATTTTTTGAATGATAATGGTTATCATTAGCAGGTTAAAAATTAATCAATTAATATAGCCAACGAGTATTACTCCTGTAGCCAATAGTTATTTATTTAAGGGGAGTTTTACTATGCGTGGTTTTTATAAAAACAGTTTTCGTAAAAAATCGATTTATTTGGCAGTTGCGTTGGCAGTACAAACAAGTGTGGTGCTAGCAGAAGAGCAAACAAATACAGAAAGCGTAGAAAACGTCGAAGAATTGCAAGAAGTAAAAGTTCAGGCGGAAGCGCCTAATGAGATTCGGTATAAACCTAAGCGTGCTACAACTGCTACCAAGACCGAAGCCGATATTATGGATATTCCGCAAGTTGTGAATGTGGTGCCAGCACAAGTGCTAATT
>JAKFEP010000140.1:0-30193 GCA_036675645.1 Methylotenera sp.
ATTGAAGTTTCAGCCAATGGTGCCAGCACAGGCGGCAAAAGTAGTGGCAAGAAAAAAGTTTCGACCACATCCAGTGGCCGCCCTCGTCCGCATCACTCAGGCTGTGTTACTACCGCAATGCCCGGTACTATTGTTGCAGTAAAAGTGAAAGTGGGCGATAAAGTGAAAGCCGGTGATGGTGTACTGGTGATTGAAGCGATGAAGATGGAAAACGAAATTCAAGCCTCTACCACTGGCACTGTGGTAGCTGTGCATGTGACTAAAGGCGATAACGTAACTCCAGATGAATCTTTATTGGAAGTGCAACCAGAGTAGTTTTGCCAATAGTTTCGATTGTACTTTAAGCAAAAAGCCGACAGAATGTCTTTGTCGGCTTTTTTAATACTAAAAACGAATTTCTAGCATATGAAACAAACTTTAATCTTAGCGTCATCCTCTGAGTATCGGCGCGAACTGCTACTTAAACTGCAAATTCCCTTTAATAGTGTTTCTCCGCATGTAGATGAAACACCGCTAGCGGGAGAAAAGCCGCAAGAAACTGCACTGCGGCTTGCCCAAATAAAAGCCAAAAAAGTGGGCAGCGATTATCCGCATGCCCTAATAATAGGCTGTGACCAAGTTGCGACACTGGATGACGAACAGCTGGGCAAGCCACTTAATCATGCAAACGCCACCAAACAACTGCAAAAAATGCGCGGGCGTGATGTCACCTTTCACAGCGCATTATGTTTATACAACGCCGCCACCGGCAATATGCAAGCGGAAGTGGTGCCATATCTGGTGCGCTTCAGGCAGTTAACTGATGAACAGATCGAAAACTATCTCACCAAAGAGCAGCCTTATCACTGTGCAGGCAGTGCAAAATCGGAAGGTTTAGGCATTGCACTGATTGAACGCATGGTGGGCGAAGACCCGAATGCGTTGATTGGGTTGCCACTGATTCAGTTGATCACAATGTTGCACAACGAAGGCGTCAACGTAATATAAACAGCCCCGTTCTAGAATCACCACCCTTTCTGGAGATTTTCATGTTTAAACCTCGCGTTCTTGTGATTGCTATCAGCACTCTTTTCTCTTTTGGCGCTTTTGCAATAGAAAATAATCAAAATACTTCGCTCATCGAGTCTCGCAGCACGCTCGACGACCAACAGTCGGTAGCAGTTACCATCTATAACCAAGATTTAGCACTGGTCAAAGACACGCGCAGAGTGAATATTAAATCCGGCATAAACGCACTGGCATTACGTGATGTGAGCGCACAAATGCGTCCTGAAACCGCACTATTACGTAGTATTAATGCACCTGGCAGCCTAAGCCTGTTAGAACAAAATTTTGATTTTGATTTGCTCACTCCACAAAAAATGCTAGAAAAATATGTTGGCAAAACAGTTGGCATTGTTAAAGTCCATCCACAAACTGGCGCAGAAACTGTTGAGCAAGCCACGGTGCTGGCCGCTAACAACGGTGTGGTACTTAAGGTGGGCAATCGCATTGAGACTGGCCTGCCTGGCAGGATTGTGTATGACGATGTGCCAGCTAATTTGCGCGACAGGCCTACACTCGTCACGCAAATCAACAATAAAGGGGCAACTGAGCAAACCGTTGAATTAAGTTACCTCACTGGCGGTTTAGGCTGGAAGGCTGATTATGTGGCCGAGCTGAACGACAAAGAAGATAAGCTGGATTTATCGGGCTGGGTCACGCTCACCAACACCAGCGGCGCCAGTTATAAAAATGCCAAACTGCAACTGGTGGCGGGCGATGTCAATCGCGTGCAACAAAACTTGCGCCCAATGACAAAAAATATGCGCATGGAAAGCATGGCGGCCGATGCCGCAGCGCCGATGGCAGAAGAAAGCCTCTTGGAATACCATTTATACACGCTGGACCGCCCCACCAGCATTATGGAAGCACAAACCAAGCAAGTGGCATTGTTATCAGCTACGGGCGTGCCAGCGCGTAAAGAGTTAGTGTTACGCGGTGCGGATTACTACTACATGGGTCAATACGGCGAAATTGGCACCAAGATGAAAGTGGGTGTATTTGTTGAGTTTGATAATAAAGAAGCCAGCAAACTCGGCATGCCATTACCCAAAGGCGTGTTGCGTGTCTACAAAAAAGATAGCCAAGGTAACGCGCAATTTGTCGGTGAAGATAACATTGACCACACTCCTAAAAATGAAACGGTGCGTTTAAAACTGGGTGAGGCGTTTGATGTGACTGCCGATAAAAAACAAACCGATTTTAAAGTATTGCCGCGCCCCAGCAAAAACACCAACGCTTATGAAAGCGCGTTTGAAGTGGTGCTGAAAAATGCAAAAAAACAAAAAGTGACAGTGACGGTGCAAGAGCCTATTAGCGGCGATTGGAAAATCGTATCTGAAAACCACCCACATAGCAAAGCCAACAGCCATTTAGCAGTGTGGAAAATTGATATTCCTGCAGAAAGCAGTACGACCTTGACTTACAGGGCTATCGTAAAGTATTAGTAAGCTATAAAGATTATTTAATTATTAATTTTAATATGCCCTGCAAGCCAATATCCATACGGTCTGCAGGGCATGCTTTTTAATGGTATGCTTAATCAAATAACATACCAAATAAAACAAGCTTCAATGAGACCTATTAAATGAAATACGGCACGCTCTACCTTATCCCTGTCACGTTAGGCGACGACGACATCATTGCTCTTCTACCTACAAGCTTGCCACCAGACGTGATTAAAGTTGCTCAAAGCCTTGAACATTTTGTGGTAGAAAGTGAAAAAACAGCGCGTCAATTTTTAAGCGCCATTAAAACTGCCAAACCTGTGCGCGAGATCACGTTAAATTTGCTTAACGAACACACGCTAGATAAAGAGGTTGCTACGCTTTTAAGCCCGCTATTAACAGGTAAAGACGTTGGTTTGATGTCTGATGCAGGCTGCCCTGGCGTGGCCGACCCAGGTGCAAGGCTAGTCGCATTGGCGCATCAAAAAAATATAAAAGTCGTGCCATTTGTCGGTCCTAGTTCTATTTTATTAAGTTTGATGGCTAGCGGTTTAAACGGTCAGCAATTTGCTTTTTTAGGCTATTTGCCAGTAGATAAGCAAGCGCGCAATATCAAATTAAAAGAAATCGAAAAACGTTCGCAAACCCACAACGAAACGCAGATTTTTATCGAAACACCTTACCGCAATCAGCATATGCTGGATGCGATTTTAACTAGCTGCAACGCCAATACCCGCTTATGTATTGCCTCGCAGATTAGTTTGCCAGATGAATTGATAGCTACAAAACGCATCAGCGAATGGAAACAAAGTGCGCTGCCAGATTTGCATAAGAAACCAACGGTATTTTTGTTGTTATCCTAAAGACTATGGCTGAATACATACCAAAACAAGAGCTACGAACAGATGGTCACTTCCCAAATACTGGGAATACAATTATTGAGCTCCATCGACTACTAGCAATCTTTTTGGCAAGTAAAAACTTTGCTAAGTTATGTAAAAATTATCCTGGGGAAGGATTTGACCCAATCCATAAGATTCAAGAGGTAGAAGAGGATGAAATTACTAGAATCCTTCTAAGCCTTGCAATAACTGCTCGCGTAGTAGATGACCGTGAAAATAATGTGTTTGAGCGTTATAGTGCCAGTTGCGGGACTATTCAAAAAGACATTCTAAGTGAAGAAGTAGAGATTCTTGATGAGAGAGGCGTGTAACAAAATAATTCACGCAAAATCTGTAAGGTATGATGTTGAAGAGTTAAATGTTCAAATTTATTTGAACCCATTTATCTATTTATATGGCAGCGTTCAAGGAAAACAATGGCGTGTAAATCTAGACATCATTAAATTCTGCAAAGAGTATGTATCAATAGTTTGTAGGTTTTAATGTAGCCTTCACAGGCGCATAACTCAAACGATGTTGCGGGCAAATGCCATATGCCTGCAAAGCCAATAGGTGCTTAGGGGCTGGGTAGCCTTTATGTTGTGCAAAGCCGTACTGCGGGTAAATTTTATCTAATTCATACAACTCAGCATCGCGCGCGACTTTTGCCAAAATAGAGGCAGCAGATATAGCTTGTACTTTGCTATCGCCCTGAACGATTGTCTCGCAAGGCAAGCTGATTTTTGGAGGTTTGTTACCATCCACTTGCACTAAATTAGGGGTGATGTTGAATTGAGCCTGCATGGCTTCTATGGCACGCTTCATGGCCAGCAGGCTGGCTTGCAGGATGTTGATTTCATCGATTTCTTGGCAGGTGCAACTGGCAATGCCCCAAGCTAGCGCTTTGGTTTTAATTTCTGCGCTTAAAAAATCCCGTTTTTTTTCAGAGAGTTTTTTAGAATCCGCTAAACCTTCAATCGGATTATTTACATCTAATATCACCGCCGCCGCATACACACCGCCCGCTAAAGGACCGCGCCCTGCTTCGTCTACTCCGCAGATTAAAAATTCAGATCTCAACATCTCATAAATAACTCAGCTTAAAGATAACTCAACACGACTTGCGCTGCTTTTTTGGCGCTATTTTGCTTTAAGCTTTTATGAATATTAGTAAATTCCTGCTCTATCTCTTTAATGCGGTTTTTATCTACCAACAACAATGAGACGGCATCAGCCAGCTTTTGGGGCGTAGCCTCTTTTTGCAGCAGCTCAGGCACTACAAATTTACCGGCTAAAATGTTGGGTAGCCCGACATATGGCAAATAATTCATCCGCTTCAATATCCACCAGCTAAGTGTTGGCATACGGTAGGTAATTACCATTGGGCGCTTAAGTAGCGCCGCCTCTAGCGTGGCTGTGCCAGAAGCGACCAGCACCACATCGGCGGCCTCCATGGCATCGTGAGCATGACCGAATAAAATGTCGAGCTCCAAATGTTCTAAGTTAACACGCTCTGAACTTAAGTTTTCTGCTCCAGCCTTATCTTGTTGGCCTTTTCCCAGGTTCATTTTTTCTTGTATGTTGTTATACAGCGCTTGCTCAAAAATCTGCCGCGTTTCGCGGGTAATGAGCGGAACTAAAAACTGCGTGTTTGCATTCTCTTGGTGAATCAACAGCGCAGTTTTAACAAATAGATCTGCGTGCTGGCTAACTTCGGATTGACGGCTACCAGGCAACATAGCCACTACAAATTTGCCATTTTCAATTTTCAATAAGTCGCGTGCAGCCTGTTTGCTGGGCTTTAGGGGGATTTCATCAGCGAGCGGATGGCCAATAAAGGTAACGGGTACCTTGGCTTTTTCGTATAAGGCTGGCTCAAACGGGAACAGCGCCAACATATGTGACACTGCGCGCTTAATCTTGCCCATGCGCCCACCTCGCCATGCCCAAATTGAAGGGCTAACGTAGTGAATGGCTGGAATACCGCGCTTTTTAAGTTGACGTTCTAGCCAAAAATTAAAATCTGGCGCATCCACACCAATAAAAATATCGGGTTTTTCGGCCAGCAATTGTTTGAGTAAACTTTTGCGTAATTTTAGCAAGCCGTATAAATGGGTTAGCACTTCTACATAGCCGCGCACAGAGAGTTTTTCGATGGGGAATAAAGACTTGGCGCCCTCTGCCGCCATTTTTGGCCCTGCAATACCGATAAAAGTTAAATCGCTACGTTGCGCTTTGAGCGCACGCATTAAATGAGATCCCAGCAAGTCCCCAGAAGCCTCGCCGGCTACGATTGCAATTTTTGGCATACCACACTTAAAGTTGGTTAGCGGATGATTCCGCGGTTACTGCTTATTAGAAATTCGCTTAGTAAATTGATTTCTTTGCAGCTTTTTTGCATCTCGGCCAATTCTAGTTTGGCTTCTTCTAAAGTTAAACTATTGCGGTACAGCGTTTTATAAGCACGTTTAATATGCATAATGGTGTCAGCATCAAATCCACGCCGTTTTAAGCCCTCAGCGTTAATGCCGTGTGGCTGTGCGTCATAACCAGAGGCGGTCACGTAAGGCGGGATATCTTTAAACACCACTGAACCCACTGCCGTAATCACATGTGCACCAACTTTGCAGAATTGATGAATCAGCGTAAAACCGCCCAAAATGGCGTAATCATGAATATCGACATGGCCTGCCAGCGAGCTATTATTGGCCATGATGGTGTTATTGCCAATGGTGCAATCGTGCGCAATATGCACATAGGCCATTATCCAGTTGTCATTGCCGATTTTGGTGACGCCTTTATCTTGAGCCGTACCACGATTAAAAGTGCAGAACTCTCGAATGGTATTGTTATCACCGATTTCTAAGGTTGTCGGCTCATCTTTATATTTTTTGTCTTGGGGTTGTTCACCAAGTGATGAAAATTGAAAAATATGGTTGTTCTTGCCGATGCTGGTCGGCCCCTTTAGCACCACATGGCTACCAATACGCGTGCCAGCATCCACATTTACACCTGCACCAATCGTGGTGAAAGCGCCAACTTCTACGCTGGAATCAAGCTCAGCTTTGGAGTCAATAATTGCGCTTGGGTGAATTTTTTGGTGTGGTTCAGAAGGTGACATACTTAATTATTTACTTTAAATTATAGTTTTAATTATTTGATTAATATAATATATTATATTATTTTTTATCTATGGCTTTTAAAATACACATCATGCTTGCCTCAGCTACTACAGTACCATCTACAGTAGCTACACCTGTGTATTTCCATATGCCTTTTAAAATGCGGTCGATTTTTACATTTAAAATAATCTGGTCACCAGGTGAAACAGGCTTTTTAAAGCGGGCGCTGTCGATTCCAGCGAAATAATACACAGAATCATCTGTTGGTTTACTACCCATGGTTTTAAATGAGAGTATTGCCGCAGCCTGCGCCATCGCCTCTACAATAAGGACGCCAGGCATAACTGGATGATAAGGAAAGTGTCCGGGGAAAAAGGGCTCATTCACGCTGACATTTTTAAGTGCGGTGATTTCTTTGCCAATTTCCATTGAAACTACGCGATCAATTAAAACAAATGGATAACGATGTGGCAAATGATCGAGGATTTCGTGGATATCCATACTCGTAGAAGCAATGTCTGTCATTTTAGGTTCTCTATGTTTTTTTATCAGCAGCCAGTGTTGCAATTGCCTGCTCTAAGGCCTTTATTTTATCTGTTAATTGACTCAGATGGGGACTTAAGTGGCGAATATTTGCAGCGGTCTTAAGCCAATCTTCGTGCGCCTGGGATGGCATAAGCGCTGTATACGTACCTGCTTTGAGTATGGAGCGCATAATCATGCTGCCCGGTGAAATAGTCACGCCATCAGCAATCGTCAAATGCCCTAAAATCATGGCGGCACCACCGATTCTACAATGTTTGCCAATAATGGCACTACCAGCAATACCAGCGCAGCCAGCAATTACCGTGTGTGCGCCTATACGGCAGTTATGGGCGATTTGAATTAAGTTGTCTAGCTTAACACCCTCTTCTATCACCGTATCGTCAATCGCGCCACGGTCTATAGTGGTGTTGGCACCAACGTCAACAAAGTCTTGTATGACCACACGCCCTACTTGCGGTATTTTTACCCAGTGTTTAGCATGGCCGTCACTTGTTTCTTCTGCGTAACCAAAGCCATCATTACCAATAACGCAACCTGAAAACAAGTGACAGTTTTTGCCAATCTGGCTGCCATGCTTAATGGTCACATTGGCTTCTAACACGGTATTATCATCAATACTCGCGTTACGCTCAATGACACATCCAGCACCAATCGTGACATTGTTGCCTAGCTTTACATGAGCCTCAATGACAACATTCGCGCCGATACTGCAGCTTGCCGGCACTTGAGTGGTTGAGGCAACTACAGCACTGGCATGCACGCCTCTAGGTGTAACATAAGCAGGGTTTAATAATTGCGATAACTTTGCAAAATAAGCGTATGGATTATCCGTAATAATTTTAGGTAAGGTGGTTAAATCCGCATGCTCAGGCCTAATAATGACGGCACTTGCGGTTGTATTGCTTAATTGTATTTTATAATTAGCATTGTTAAAAAAAGCAATGGCGCCGGCTTGCGCTAGCGCCAAAGAGCCTACGCGGAATATTTGCGTGTCAGGACTACCTGATATTGAACCACCAAGTTGGTCTGCAATTTGCTGGAGCGATAAATTTGATTGCATGTGAGATTTTCATACCGCAGATTTAAACACTATTTTTACCGAGTAGCTTATTTTTTGCCAAGCAACTTGAGCACTTTATCGGTAATGTCGATTTTTTTGCTAGCGTAAGCCACACCGCCGTATACGACCAAATCGTAACCATCGGTTTCTGATACGGTTTGTACGGCTTTATTAATACGGTCTTGCAGGCTAGCTAACTCTTCATTTTTACGCAAATTAATATCTTCGCGGAGCTCACGTTGTTTACGTTGAAACTCAATTTTTAAATTTGAAACGTCGCGCTCTTTGTTACGACGATCTGTTTCAGAGATTGTCAGCCTATCTTTATCAAGCACAGCTTCAAGGTCGCGAATTTGCTTTTGCATGCGATCCAGCTCTTGCGATTTTGGACCAAACTCGCGCTCTAATTTCTTACCGCTCTCGGCGGTTTGCGGTGCTTCTTGCAAGATTTTATCGACCTGCACATAGCCTATCTTGAGTTCAGCGGCATTTAAACTAACCGAAAACAAGATAACTGCTAGAAATAAAATCTTAGACTGAAAATTCAATTTAAATCCCCTCACAATTACTGTACGTGCAGATATTATTGCAAACTTACATGAGTTAGTTCTACGTACATTAATTCTACTATTAAACCAGAAACTGATAGTGTACTTATTTTAAGCGAAAACCTGATTAAAACTGCGACCCAAGTTGGAATTGTAAGGTTTGCGTATCGTCCGTATCTTTAGGGTTAAGCGCCTTAGCAAACACAAGTTTTAATGGACCGAATGGCGAAAACCAGCTGACACCAACTCCTGCACCATATCTTAACTCTCCTAAATCTATACTCTCATTATTGCCATAGACATTACCAGCATCTACAAATGCACTTAAACGAAACTGAGAAGATTTTTTAATCAGTGGCACCGGTATAAACACTTCAGCATTACCAACAATACGTGTTGTGCCGCCTACTGCAAAATCTTCGTTAGTCCCTGGATCAAAGTCGCGAGGGCCTATAGAGCCATTTTCGTAACCACGTACAGAGTTTACTCCGCCTACATAAAAGTTTTTAAAGAATGGATATTCTTTATTGCCGTAAGAGTCAGCATAACCCAACTCGCCATTCAACATGAAGGTCACATCTTTAGTTACATCTTTAAACCATGCGTGTTTATAATCAATTTTGTAATACTCTAAATCTAACACAGGTATAGAAACTTCTGCGCTTATCCGTTGTAACACACCTTTATTAGGGAATAGTGTGTTGTCACGCGAATCATGTGTCCATGAGCCAGAAAGCTGTAAAGAGTTGCTGGTACAGCCGCTGCTGTTACCGCAAAAATCTAAGTATTGTTTAGGGCTGTCACTTGCTAGGTCTACCTTAGTAAAGTCCGCAGTTAAGCCTACAGAGAGAAAATCTTTTTCGCTTAAGGGTAAGCCAAAACGTACGCCCGTACCATACGATTGACTGTTATACCTGCCAACACTATCGTTATCTTCTGTATCAATATCTCGACGATAAACATCAAAACCACGGCTAACACCATCTGGCGTAAAATAAGGGTCGGTGTAAGAGAGTGAGTAAATTGTATTCGTTTTACTGGTGTTGATTTGCGTATTCACGCGATTACCTGTACCCAAGAAGTTAGGTTGATTGACGGTCACACCCAACACCACGCCATCACTACTGGATAAACCTGCACCAAATTGAATGCTGCCGGTAGACTTCTCAGTGACATTCACATTTAAATCCACTTGGTCAGTGGTACCGGGTACCGCCGGTGTTTCCACATCTACGGTGTCAAAGTATTGCAATCTATCCAAACGCTCTTTAGAGCGATTAATTTTATCGCCTGCATACCATGCTGACTCCAGCTGACGCATTTCCCTACGCAACACTGAATCACGCGTACGCGTATTACCGGTTAAGTTGATACGGCGCACATATACACGCTTGCCCGGGTCAACAAAAAAGGTAAATGCAGCAGTGTGGTCTTGTTTATTAATCTCAGGGATGGCATTCACATTTGAAAACGCATAGCCTTCATTACCAAGCCTGTCGCTGATTGCTTTGCTGGTTTCAGTAACCAGTTGGCGGTTAAAAGTATCACCTTTACTGATTTTAACCAAAGGCTTCAAATCTTCTTCTGGCACTTGCAACTCACCTGCCAGTTTGACATCGCTAATGGTGTACTTTTCACCTTCGGTGACGTTGACGGTAATGTAAATGTCTTGTTTATCGGGTGAAATAGCCACTTGCGTTGAATCAATCGAAAACTCTAGGTAGCCTTGATTCATATAAAATGACTTCAATGTTTCCAAGTCTGCAGTCAGCTTTTGTTTGGAATATTGATCGTCTTTATTCCACCAACTCATCCAGTTTGGGGTAGTCAGCAAAAACTCGGCACGCAAATCTTCCGTAGTGAATACGTTGTTACCTACTATGTTGATATCACGAATCTTGGCAACAATGCCTTCTTCAATCTCAAACCTGACTGCCACGCGGTTGCGCTCTAACGGAGAAACCACTGTTTTTACCGTGGCACCGTATTTACCTTGCGCTAAATATTGACGTTTAATTTCTTGCTCAGCGCGGTCTAGTTGAGATTTGTCAAATATCAAGCCTTCAGATATACCAATCTGCTTTAAACCTTCGGTCATTTTGTCTGAGGGAAATGATTTATTGCCACTGAAGTCGATTTTAGCAATGGCCGAGCGTTCTTGCACCGTTACCACCAACACATCGCCATCGGCCTCTATGCGCACATCTTTAAAAAAGCCGGTGTTGTAAAGCGATTTAATCGCTTGCGTCGCTTTTTCGTCACTCATCACATCACCCGCTTGCACGGGCAAATAGGTAAATATCGTGCCGGCTTCAGTGCGTTGTAAGCCTTCAACACGAATGTCTTTAATCACAAACGGCTCTAAGGCAAGCGCTTGTTGGCTAAAGAGTGCAAGGATAAGTACGGGAATATGTCGCGTTTTAAATAAATGATTCACTGTAAACAAATTATGTGTCCATGTTTGATGAAGCAGCTTTAAGCAAAAGTTATCAAGTAAGCAGTCTGTTAAAGTCGTTAAATATCGCTAACGTCATTAGCAAACCGAGTATGACAAACCCTATTTTTTGGCCTGCCAGCATCAGGTTCTCTGAAACTGGTGAGCCTTTGAAAATTTCAACCATATAATACATCAAATGGCCGCCATCTAACACTGGTATTGGCAAAAGGTTAAGCACCCCAATACTAATGCTGACTAAAGCTAAAAAACTTAAAAATGTTTTTAAGCCCATATCGGCACTTTTCCCAGCATAATCGGCGATGGTGACGGGACCGCTCATGCTTTTTAGCGACACTTGCCCTACCAACATTTTGCCGAGCATTTTAAGGCTGAAAATTGAAGTATCCCAGGTTTTACCCACTGCTTTTTGCAAACTCACAAGTGGCGAATAATTAAATTCCACTAATAAGCTATCTAATTCTTTTTGATCCAGCTTAACTGCAGCGCCCATGCGACCTACACTTTCGCCATTCTCTTCTACTTTTTCAGGTGTTGCTGCAATACGCAACGTTTTTTGCGCGCGCTCAATTTCAAACCAGAGTTTTTTGTTTGGGCTGCTTTTAACGATATTCACCAACTGCTCCCAATCGCCAATCGTCACTCCATCAATACTTAAAACCTTATCATTTGCTGCAAGCCCTGCTATATCAGCAGCACTGCCCGGCAAGATTTCACCAATAACCGCTGGGATATTCGGCCTATATTCTTCTAAGCCAATTTTTTTAAGTATATCTACTTCACTATCGTTATTAACGCCTACGAAACTCAAGGTATGTTGGAATAGTTCATTGTTCTGATTAATGGCTTCAATTTCGACACTTTTATTTTCGAGTGATGCTTCCAGTAGGATCCAGCGTGCTTCTTGCCAAGAGCTTATAGCTTCGCCATTAATTTTTTGTATAACCTCACCTGAGGTTAAACTGGCCTGGGCCGCCAAACCATTACTGACCACCTCTCCTATAACCGGTCGTGTGCCGGTAACGCCTAGCATAAACAAACCCCAATACAACACAATTGCCAGTAACAAATTCGCCAGTGGGCCGGCAATTACAATGGCGATACGCTTCCAGACAGTTTGTCGATTGAAGGCGCGTTGCAACTCTGCTTCGGAATATTGGATTTTTGGTAGCTCCGGGTTGGCTACTTGCTCTGCTTTTGACTCGCGCTCGTCGAGCATTTTCACAAAACCGCCTAGCGGGATCGCAGCCAATACAAATTGCGTATTATCTTTACCAAAGGATTTTTGCCATAAAGGTTTACCAAAGCCAATTGAAAATTTGAGTACTTTGACACCGCACCACCGTGCCACTTGAAAATGGCCGTATTCATGGATGGTGACTAGCAAACCAATCGTGACAACAAAGGCAAGTAGCGTCATCATGCGGTAGCAATAAGTCTCATGTTGTTTTTTGAGATGCTTTCTTCAACAAAGCGTCTGGCTATTGTGTCCACATCAATTAATTGTGCTAGCGACGATACAGGTTGGGCAGGAAGGTGATCTAGTGTATTTGCAATCAATTTGGCGATGTCTAAAAAGTGAATTTGATTATTTAAAAACGCTGCCACAGCCACTTCGTTGACGGCATTGAGGATAGTAGGCGCTGTGCCGCCGAGCTCAAGCGCGTCATAAGCCAATTGTAAACACGGGAAGCGTTTAGTATCGGGCGCTTCAAATTCTAACTTAGCGATTTCCAGCAAGTTAAGTGATGCTACGCCTGAATCAATACGCTTTGGATAAGCCAGCGCGTAGGCAATGGGTGTGCGCATATCCGGATTGCCCAGTTGCGCCAACACGCTACCATCTACATATTCCACCATTGAATGAATCACACTTTGCGGATGCACGACAACATCAATTTCATTAGGATTTGCGTTGAATAGCCAATGCGCTTCAATCACCTCCAGACCCTTGTTCATTAGGCTGGCAGAGTCTATGGTAATTTTTGCGCCCATCACCCAATTAGGATGTTTCAGAGCCAACTCTGGCGTCACTTTCTCTAATTGTGCTTGCGTATAGCATCTAAATGGCCCGCCAGATGCGGTTAAAATGATTTTTTTTACACCCATTGCATGCATATCGCCAGCAGATAATAAATTAGTACTTGTTGGCGGCATCACTTGAAATATCGCATTATGCTCACTGTCTATCGGCAACAAGGTAGCCCCGCCCGCCTTGACTGCTTGCATAAATAAACTGCCCGCCATCACCAGCGTTTCTTTATTAGCCAACAATATACGCTTACCCGCTTTAGCCGCAGCCATGGCGGGCTTTAATCCAGCTGCGCCGACAATGGCTGCCATCACGCTATGCACTTTATCGTCACTGGAAACTTGCTCTAAACCATTAATGCCGGATAGTACTTGGGTGTTACTGCCGTATGTGTTTAGTTGAACACGCAACTCATGAGCGGCTTTTTCGTTCAGCATGACTGCATAAGTCGGCTTATATTGCACGCATTGCTCAAATAGCGCAGCCACATTGCTATTGGCGGCTAGTGCGTAAACCTGATACAAGCTGGGATGGCGAGCAATCACGTCCAACGTTTGCCTACCGATGGTGCCAGTACTTCCTAAAATAGTGATATTTTGCACTGTCATGTTTTATATATTTTTAAGACCACAAGTTATATGCATAAATCATTAAAATAGCGACAGGCAGACTGGGGATGATGCCATCAATGCGATCTAAAATGCCGCCGTGACCAGGCAACAAGTAGCCGCTATCTTTAACATCTGCTTGCCGCTTCATCAGAGATTCAAACAAATCGCCAATCACACCAAGACCAGCGATTATCCAAAGAGCAGGAAATATAGCGAGACTATTAATATTAAAGGCAAAGTACAAAACAACCCCAAAAATTGTGACCGCAATCATCGCACCCAAAACGCCCTCCCATGTTTTACCAGGGCTAATGCTGGGGGCGAGTTTGTGTTTGCCGAAGTTTTTACCCGCAAAATAAGCGGCACTATCGGCTACCCAAATCGTTGCTAATAATGCCAGCAATAGTCTTGGGTCTGCGCCCTTAGCACAAATAAGGCCTAACCATATAGGCGCCATTAACATCAGTCCCAACAATGTTAGCGCAAATTTATTGACTACCCATTTTTTGGCCAACCAGATCGGTACGACCAGCACCCAAAATAAAGCGACAATAAAAAAAATATTCAGCGACTGAAAGAAAAACCAATGAAAGCCTTGCTGTTCTAACATCTGCACAACGATTAAACCTGCAACAGTAGTAACGATTAAATAAGCAACCCGTTGCTTCACTGACAGTTGAATCATCATAGCCCACTCGTTTAAAGCCAGTAAACTCAATGCCAGCATACTGTATGCCCAATAAGTGTTAGAAAGCATAAATAATGCAGGTATAAAAACAGCAACCAGCACTAATGCTGTAATGATCCGAGTCTTAAGCATAAAGGTTACACATTAGAACTAGCCAATTGTTCACTGGTTCTGCCAAAACGGCGCTCGCGCTGTTGGTAAGACTGGATGGCTAATTGAAAGGCTTTTTCGTCAAAGTCAGGCCACAATGTATCGGTAAAATAAAACTCCGTATAAGCCAATTGCCATAGTAAGAAATTGCTCACGCGCTTTTCGCCCCCGGTACGAATGAATAAATCAGGCTCAGATGCATAGTGCATGGCCAAGTGCGGCGTTAAGTCCTCTTCAGTGAAATCGGTTTTATTAGGATTTTTGCTCACCATTTGATTGGTAGCATTTAAAATATCCCAACGCCCGCCATAGTTAGCAGCAATAGTCAGGGTTAAGCCAGTATTTTTTGCAGTTAATTTCTCAGCCTGCTTAATTTGTGCCACTAATTCTGCACTGAATTTACTGCGGTCGCCAATTAAAATCAAACGAATATTGTTTTCATGTAATTTGGTCACTTCTCGTTGAAGCGAATCCATAAACAAACCCATCAAAAATGAGACTTCATCTTCTGGGCGCCGCCAATTCTCACTGCTAAAAGCAAATAAAGTCAGGTATTTAACATTGAGTATTGCACATTGCTTGACTAAATCACGCACCGTCTCTACGCCGCGCTTATGACCTGCTACACGAGGCAAAAAACGCTTTCTAGCCCAACGACCATTGCCATCCATAATCACTGCGATGTGATTTGGAATTTCTCCTGAATTTGGAATAGTTTGCGTAGAACTAGAAAATAAACTCACTAAATGTTGCCTAAATTAAGTTAACCAGTTAATCAAACAGCCATTAAATCGGTTTCTTTAGCGGCAAGCAATCTGTCCACTTCTAGCACCGCTTTGTCGGTAAGTTTTTGCACTTCATCCTGTGTGCGGCGTTCATCATCTTCGCTGATTTCTTTCTCTTTGAGCAATTTTTTTAGCGTATCGTTGGCATCACGGCGCACATTGCGAATCGCCACTTTAGCGCCTTCTGCCTCGCTGCGTACAATTTTAGTTAAATCACGACGACGCTCTTCTGTCAACATCGGCATAGGCACACGCACAATGTCGCCATTGGTGGCCGGATTTAAGCCTAAATCACAATCGCGAATCGCTTTTTCCACTTTACTAATCATGTTTTTTTCGTAAGGTTGCACGTGAATGGTACGAGCATCACCCAAATTCACGTTAGCCACTTGATTGATGGCAACCATACTACCGTAATATTCCACCATCACATGGTCTAATAAACCAGCATGAGCACGGCCTGTCCGCACTTTGGCTAAATCATTTTTTAAGGCTTCTAGCGATTTTTGCATCTTGCTATCAGCAGTTTTTTTAATATCATCTAACATGTAGCTCTCCAACTAAATACGCTCACTAAACTTTTCAAAATACTTAGGCTACGAATTGACTACTAGCCAACCACTACGCGTGTACCTTCTTTTTCGCCCATCACCACCCGTTTGAGTGCGCCTGCTTTAAAAATATTAAATACTGCAATCGGTAGCTTTTGATCACGACACAAAGTAAACGCAGTAGCATCCATTACTTTTAGGTTTTTATGAATAGCTTCATCAAACGTCACCGTATCGTATTTGGTGGCTGTTGCGTCTTTTTTAGGATCAGCTGTATAAATACCATCTACCTTGGTGGCTTTCAATACGATTTCTGCGTCAATTTCCATGCCACGCAAAGCCGCTGCCGTATCTGTGGTAAAGAAAGGATTTCCTGTACCGGCGCCAAATATGACGACCCGTCCTTTTTCCAGCGCACGCAAGGCTTTTGCCCGAACATATGGCTCGACAAATTCTATACCCAGTGCACTTTGTACACGCGCTTCTACACCGACATGACGCATGGCGTCTTGCAGTGCCAAAGCATTCATTACCGTGGCAAGCATGCCCATGTAGTCAGCAGTGGCCCTATCCATTCCCTCAGCCGCTGGCGCCACACCACGGAAAATATTACCACCACCAATGACAATACCAACTTCCACACCTAACTCAACGATATCTTTCACCTGCGCAACGATTTCAGTAATCGTCGCATGGTTGATACCATAAGCATCATCACCCATTAGCGCTTCGCCGGAAAGTTTAAGTAAGATGCGTTTAAATGCAGGTTTTGCCATGCGTTTCCCAGTAATTTTAAGTTTGCTTATTTAATCACAAACTAGGCGTGTTTGCTCGGTTTTTAAGCCATATTATAGAAGTTCTGACGAAAAAAAAGTGGACACAAAGTCCACTTTTTTCTGCGTTGAAACTATACCTTAGCTGCTGCTGCAACTTCAGCAGCGTAGTCTACAACTGCTTTTTCAATGCCCTCACCTACGGTGTACATAGTGAACGAAGCCACAGATGCACCTTTAGACTTTAATAACGATTCAATCGTAAATTTGTCATCTTTAACAAATACTTGGCTAAGCAAAGTCACTTCTTTTAAAAACTTTTGCACGGTACCATCTGCAATTTTTTCCAGCATGGTTTCTGGCTTGCCCGCTTCTTTGGCTTTTTCAATAGCCACACGGCGTTCAGCGTCAATTAAATCTTGTGAAATACCAGAAGCATCGAGTGATTTTGGTTTTGCCGCGGCGATATGCATGGCAATATCTTTAGCCAATGCGTCATCACCACCAACCAAATCAACCAATACACCGATTTTGCTGCCATGCACATAGCTAGCCAATTTACCTGCTGCGTTAATTTTTACGAAACGACGTGGTGTAATGTTTTCGCCAATTTTACCCACTAATTGCGCACGGGTTTCTTCAACGGTTGCGCCACGCATGGCTAACGCACCCACTGCACTAATATCCGCTGCATTGTTTGCTGCAACAATCTTTGCTAATTCACTTGTAAACGCTAGAAAGTCTTCATTTTTTGCACAGAAGTCAGTTTCGCTATTCACTTCAATCATCGCGCCAGATTTGCCATCTGCTGCGATTGAAACACCTACTGTACCCTCAGCAGCCACACGGCCTGCAGCCTTGCTGGCTTTGTTGCCAAAGCGCACGCGCAAGATTTCTTCTGCACGCGTCATGTCGCCTTCGGCTTCTGTCAGTGCTTTTTTACAATCCATCATTGGCGCATCGGTGCGCTCACGTAATTCTTTTACCATGCTTGCGGTAATTTCAGCCATGTCTTTAGCTCCTAATAGGTATATTTAACGTATATTTTTTAAATGGAAAAAGGGGCTATACGCCCCTTTTCAATTGAAACTATTACTCAGCTGCAGCTTCTTCGGCCGCAACTTCTACAGTTTCTTCTTTAGCAGATTTTACCAATTCGGTAATCGCATTTGCGCGGCCATCCAATACCGCATCAGCCATGCCGCGTGCATACAAGCGAATCGCACGACTAGAGTCATCGTTGCCTGGAATCACATAAGCAACGCCGTCTGGTGAGTTGTTCGTATCGACAATGCCAATCACTGGAATGCCTAATTTAGCTGCTTCAGTAATTGCACCGCTTTCGTGGCCTACATCGATAATGAATATCGCATCTGGTAAGCCACCCATTTCTTTAATACCGCCGATTGAACGCTCTAACTTTTCGATTTCGCGT
This sequence comes from Methylotenera sp., assembly GCA_036675645.1. Taxonomy (GTDB): domain Bacteria; phylum Pseudomonadota; class Gammaproteobacteria; order Burkholderiales; family Methylophilaceae; genus Methylotenera_A. The sequence goes on from JAKFEP010000140.1 coordinate 18,127, forward strand.
TTATAACCAAGCGCTTCTTTTTTACCGAATTTTTCTAAGCTGCCGTCTAACAACATAGCGTCAAAGTCGTGCAAACGTTTAATCGATTGTTTAACCGTTTTAAAGTTAGTCAGCATACCGCCCAACCAACGATGGTTAACGTAGGCACAACCTGCACGTACGGCTTCTTCTTTAATGATATCGCGGGCTTGACGCTTAGTGCCTACGAATAAAATACGGCCCTTGTTGGCTGCCAATGTGCGCGTATATTTCATCGCATCTTCAAACAATGGCAAGGTTTTTTCAAGGTTTACAATATGAATTTTGTTACGATCACCAAAAATGTACTCTGCCATTTTTGGATTCCAATAACGGGTTTGGTGGCCAAAGTGAACACCGGCCTCTAGCATTTGACGCATAGTTACAGACATAAAAACTCCATGTAAGGGTTAAATTTACACACGCCCACAATATCTACTGACTTCGTAAACACCCTGTACGAGACGGTGCACTGATTTTTACTACACTGATTTTTTAGTGTAATAGTCTACAAAATTGTAGAGGCCGAATAATAGCACTAACTGATTGAGTTTGCTAGTTTTAAGTCACTATTCGTGTATCACTTACTAAATTATAAGCCATTTAATTTTTTCAAGAGCACTTGCAGTGTATGCCGCATGAATATTGACTAATCAGCCTCTTAAACTAAATGTTTGCAAATTTTCCTGTATAACCATCTTAAAAAATGATTCAAACGACTAGGCATTTTATGCTATCTTTAAAAATATGTTTAAACGGCTTTCCATCCATGTTGCGTTAGTTTTCTTATTTGCGTTTGCGCAAATCGGCGCAGTCACGCATGAAATTAGCCACTTTGAAGACCTAGTTAAACACACTCAGACCAAACACAGCCAGCAAGATCAAAACACGCACAGCGAACAATGCGAAAAGTGCATTAGTTTTGCCAAAATTGCAGGTGGTTTGGTTACACAAGGTTTCGTATTACCTATTTTGCTGACTAGTTTTACTGGTAGCACGCAGCTTCAAACCCAAACTTCATCTCAACTCCGCACTGCCTACGCAGCCCGCGCCCCGCCCTACCTCAGCTAAATATTAACTTCCCAGCGCTTATTTAATCCGCTGGTATTTTCTATTTTTTTGAGGATTTATCATGTTTTTACCAAAAAAAATGGTGGCCCTAGCCATCAGTAGTTTATTTATCGATACCGCGTTTGCAGCAGAAAATATCGATTTAGCGCCAGTTGCAGTAACAGGCAATCCATTGGGTGTTGGTTCCGATGAACTGGTGGTACCAGTTTCTGTGCTGAATGGCCGCGAGTTAAGCTTGCGCCGTGAAAGCACACTAGGCGAAACGCTAAACGGTATACCAGGTGTAACTGCCACCCAATTTGGGCCAAATGCATCACGCCCGGTAATTCGTGGCTTAGATGCCGAGCGCGTGAGGATTATGCAGAATGGTATCGGCACTTTAGATGCGTCTAGCTTAAGTTTTGACCACGCGGTAGGAATAGATCCTCTGATTATTGAACAGATTGATGTGGTACGTGGTCCTGCTGCCCTGCTTTATGGCGGTAGCGCCATGGGTGGCGTAGTGAATGCGATTGACCACCGCATCCCCACCGAAAAGTTGGATGGCATTATCGGTCGCGCTGAAACCCGTTTTGGTGGCGCAGACAGCACGCGTAATGCGGCGGCCGTGATTGATATTGGCAATGGCATGTTTGCTATTCATGGTGATATATACAACCGTAAAAGTAGTGATTTAGATATCCCCGGTTTCGCCGTAAGCCGCCGTAAAAGTGAAGCTGACGGTACGCCTCGCGAAAATAAAGGCAAACTCGTCAATAGTAGCGCTGAAAGTGACGGTGGCGCCTTGGGAGCATCGCTAACCTTTGATAATGGCTATGTCGGTTTGTCGTACTCTGTATTAGATAGCAACTATGGCGTGGTGGCTGAAGAAGATGTCCGTATCGATATGAACAGCGAACGCTGGGAGCTGGCGAGTGAATTCAAAGATTTGGGTAGTATTGTAAACCGCGTCAAATTTCGCATGGCCCACACCGATTACGAACACAAAGAGCTTGAGGGCACTGAAGTGGGAACCACCTTTACTAATCGTGGTTTAGAGGGTGGCTTAGAACTTGGTCACAGCAATATAGGCCCAGTGCAAGGTGTATTAGGTTACCAATTCAGTAACACCAACTTTGCTGCACTCGGTGATGAGGCGTTTGTGCCAAACGTGAATACGCAAAATAAAGCACTTTACTTGTACGAAGAGTTGCCCCTGGGCAATGACGAACTCAAGCATAAAATTACCTTTGGTGGGCGTCTGGGGCACACCACAGTAGATTCTAAATCAAGCCCCGTATTTGGCGCAGGACAAAACAACAGTTTTAACCCGAATAGTTTTGCTTTAGGTGGCCTATACCAAATCAACCCCAATTGGTCGCTTACCAGTAATTTATCGCACAACGAACGCGCGCCTAGTTATTTTGAGCTGTATGCCAATGGTGCGCATATTGCCACCGGCCAGTTTGAGGTGGGCAATAACAACTTCAGCAAAGAAAAATCCAATGGAATTGACGCACAAATACGCTGGAAAGGTGCCAGTAACTCCTTTAGCCTAGGCACTTATTACACGCGCTTTAGTAATTTTATTGGCTTGTTTGATACAGGCAATATTGATGCAGGTACTGGTTTACCCATTGCGCAATTTGCAGCTGTGCCCGCTGTGTTTAAAGGCTTAGAAGCAGAAGGTAAATTTAATCTAGCCAGCAATTGGGATTTAAGTGTACGCGGCGATTATGTACATGCCAAAGATACACGCAATAATGACGATTTGCCACGTATTGCCCCGTTAAGACTAGGCGCTGGTTTGCAGTATGCAAAAGGAGCTTTCAGTGCAAAATTAGACGTACTGCGCGCTTTCAAGCAAAACAATACCGCAAATAATGAGCTGACTACTGATGGCTATACCAACCTCAGCGCAATCATGGCGTATAAATTGGGCGGTTTAATTAATACTGGAAAACTCAATATAGAACTGTTCGCCAAAGTCAATAATTTACTGAATGATGAAATTCGAGAGCATGCGTCTTTCTTAAAAGACATTGCGCCAGCAGGTGAACGCTCTGTACTGATTGGTGCGCGCGCTGATTTTTAATGTGTTAAATATACAACGCTTCGAGAAACAATCCTTGCGTTATATAAGCATATCTTGCTGACAGAGAAATTGTTAATGTAAGCACGTAAACCTTGAGTGCCGGTGGTGATTTTTGATGGCTATAAATTTTCACCACCGCCTCTGTATGCGCGTTTGAGGGTGCGGAATCGCAATGCAGATAAACTTTGTTAAGTCCGTCATAGTTTAAAAGCCTGTATCTCTCCGCAACTTCATCTGCACTCACTCCATCAGGCAAGCCTAAATGCAAAACGACTGCTTTACCTTCTACTGCAAACACAGGTTTTTCCCAGTAGAATTTAGCAGCCATTTGTTTTGGTAGCCTAAAGTAAAAATAATTGTAATCACCTCTTGCATTCAGCTTGCGCCATAAGTACGCTTGTGATGTAAGGCACCGGTTTCTGTAAATGCTTGGCTATGGCCCAAGTCGTAATAATCGTAACCATTATTCAGCGCCGATTCAATTTCAAGGTAGATCATGATGATACTTTTTTTAGTGCGGCTAGGAATATCATCGAAAATAAAACTTGGAAACCCTTCTCGATTCGAATTCCAATAATGTTCGTTATTACAAAAAAAATCGCAACCTATGACGCATCCAACTTCTCGCTCATTTTCGAGTAGCAAGTATAGTGCCCCATGATTTAATGCCATTTTCATCACGAGTTTCCATGGTAGCTGGTAGGCACCCTTTCCATGTCTATGAGAGGCATATGGCATCAGCATTTCTTGATTTAGACGAGCAACGTCATTGATGTCAGTGACTTGTTTTAGCGAAAAGCCAGAGGCCTCTTTATTAACTAACTTACGCTTACTTTTGTCAAAGTCCATTAAAACTTCTTCTAAAGATCTATTTTTTAGTGGAATTAAACTGGTAAGGTAGTGTGGGATGCAGATTGATCCAGGGATTGGGATTTGACTAATAAATGCGCGCTGTTTAATGCTGCTTTCCAACACTACGTGTCCAGAATCTAAACCCAACAATCGAAACGCTATATCTCGGTGTGCCTTTAATCCAAAATAATAAAACTTAGTTTGGCTGAACTTGCTATGAGTAAATGTAATTAGCCGGTAGCTCCAGACGCAAGCGAGTTGAGCCAGTGCTTTAAATTGACGTTTTTTCGCTTTTAAAGCGTAAATAATAGAAAGACCTAAAACAGATGCATGTGGTTTATTTGAAAATTTCATTTAAATTATTCGTAATTATGATTTTTGCTGTTAGGCCATTTTACATATTTTCAAAGCCACATTAGCTACTGGACTTACTTTACTAGAATAGGATCTTAGTTAATATTTTCTATCAATTCATCTATCACCATGCGCCCGCCCACGGTGGTGAGGTGATTGTTATCAAAGTAATAACTATGCTTATCGGTACCGATTAAACACTTTTCACCGTCGCAAAAAATATCATCAAAATTAATCAAGTTTAACTGCCCTGTTTGCGCATACTGCTTAAATAGCTGGCTTACAAATGATTGCAGTTGTAAATGCTGCTGTTTAGTAACAGACAGTTCGCGAATACTCTCGGTAACCTTTTGCACGTCATTTGCATCAGTTTTATTGTTGTAGATTTTGTAATATAAATCTTTCACGCCATGCGTTTGCTGCGGTACTTGCTCGACAATGTATAACTGCGAACCAATGCTGGCATAAGCCGCTACCGTTTGTTTAAGGCCTGCTTCAAACGCCTTTCTAGATGAGGCTTTGTCTTTTTTGCCACGTTGGGTTATACCTATCCAAGTTGCCTCGGTACCATCGTAACCACCATCGGTATATACCGACCAGCGGCCAATTAAAAATACTTTTTTAATCTGATTGGCTTTTACATAATCAAACACACGTTGATTCACTAAATGACAACCTACCTGCGCCTGATCTGCCCGTAAAATATAGATGCCTAAAAATGGCGTACAGTAACTAGTGCCGCTATAAACCGCATAGGTGTTGGCTTGCAAGGCAGCCTCATTAAAGGCATCGAATAAAGATTTGGAATGTGAATCGCCAAACACCAGAAATGCTGGTTTGCTACCACTTGTGCTATCTGTGCTTGCTGGCTTAACTCCAATATCACACAGCCAATCGTCGTTTTGATACAAGTTAGGCTTATCAAAACATTCATTTGCGCGCTGCGTTAACCCAAACGAGCTGCTGAGCGAGGTTGGCATGTTAAAGCGCTTTTCAAAGCCCTTATTCGCAACACCAATCAATCCAACGCTGACGAAGAACAAGCTGCCTATCAAACCAAACCAGAATATTTGCTTGCGCTTAACGATAATTTTATTCCTGAACGGTGTTTCTACAAACTTCCAGGTCAGGAAAGCCAGTGATAATGAAATCACTATCAGCAGCAAATATACGATCTTGCTAGGCTCTTCAATGTTGCCATAGCGCGCAAAGCTAAATAGTGGTTGGTGCCACAAATAAGCGCTATAGCTGATTAAGCCAATACCCACTAACAGTTGATGGCCAAGCAACTTGCCAACAAGCGTCGTTGGGTAGGCAAATAACACAATCAACACGGTGCCAATGGTGGGCAACAGCGCATTTACCCCAGGAAAAGGCGTGGATTTGTCGTAAGCAAATACAGCATAGGTAATCAGCAGCAAGCCCAACAAGCTTGCAGCTTGAGAAACGACGAGTGGTAGCTGCGTTGCATTGATATCTGTATCAGCCTTAGAGAATAGGTAAAAAGCGGCCAGCGCACCAATAAGCAGCTCCCAGCCGCGCGTAGGCAATAGGTAAAAAGACGCTGAGCTAAAACGTGTCAATGCCCACTCTGAAACCGCCAAACTGGCTAATGCGCCTACAAACAACATGCCGACTATCCAGCGTTTACCGATAAAGCGCCAAGCCAACATTAAAAACAATGGGAACAGCACGTAATATTGCTCTTCTACCGCTAGGCTCCAGGTATGTAATAGCGGTTTTAACTCGTTGGCGGTGGCAAAATAACCGGCCTCTTTCCAGAACAAAATATTAGATAAAAATAATGAAACTGCGACCACGCTTTTAGAGAAATCATGCAACCCTGTGGGTGACATCCACCACCAAGCGAAAGGTAAGCTGGCCAACATTACCAAAAACAAGGCAGGCAATATGCGCCGTGCACGGCGCTCATAGAATTTTAAGATTGAAAAAGTACCTGCATGCAAGTCGTTAATAATGATGGAAGTGATGAGATAGCCGCTGATGACAAAGAAAATGTCCACGCCTATATAACCGCCACTAAAGCTATGGAAGCCAGCATGAAACAGCAACACTGGTAAGACTGCGAGGGCACGCAGCCCATCAATTTCTCTTCTATATTTCATGGATATTTTATTTCTTTGCTTGGAGGAGTTTGTGTTTAAAGCACTTATCCAACAACGTAAGTGATGACCATGGGTTGTACATCATGGTCAGCATATAGCGCCCGGATAGATTCGACAAACTGTGCACTTGGCGGTGTAACGCAATCTAAATACACTTTATAAAGCCCACCATAGCCCATTTCGTTGTAGCGCGCTAACATCTCTTCTTCAGTCTTTCCTTCTGGAATACCTAAGTGTAGCGTGGGTTTTCCGCCTTCAACACCAAACACTGGGGTATCCCACAAAAACTGAGCCCCACCCACTTTTGGCAGTTTCATATAAAAATAATCGAAACTATCATGTGTAGACAAAAAGCCCTTGCGACGACGCTTCCATTCAATTAAACCGTGTCCTGGCTTAGCCAGACTGATGCCGTAATCGCAATAGTCATAGCCATTTTCAATAGCGGATTCTAGCGCTAAGTGTAGATTAATCGAATTGACCTCACCCCAGCGTTTGTAATCTGAAAATACGCTACTAGGATAACCCAAGCGGTTAACGTGCCAATAGCGTTTACCTTTGCGGGTGTATGGATGGCCGAGGTGGCAGCCCACCTCATCATCACCCTGTAACAGTATATCTAATCTGCCATGCGGTTTTTGGGCGAATTTCTGCACCATCCCGGGTTCTAACTGAGCGGCGCTACTATCATGCCGTAGTGTTGCGTAAGCTTTCAGCATGTTGTTTTCAATTAAGTCAATTTTATCTACGCAGTTAATGGCTTGGTAACGATAATTGGGACGATCGGAATTGATAGAACGACGCAGACTTTTTGAGTAGCTGGCTACAATCTCCTCAATGGGCCGCCCCAATTTGACAATTGTAATTAAGAAAAAAGGAATACATATTGCATCCCGCATGGGGTGTTCAGTCACATAAACTTTATCACCGCTTGGTACGCCTGGATAAGAAATAGCGGGATCCGAACCCAGCAAAGCTTTAAGCACTGGCTTATTTTCTAGCCGGCCTTTGTAATGCACAATGGTTGAATTAGTTTCACTGAGGGGAAATGAAAAATGCTGCCATTTACGCCAATTTAAGCTGGCTAAAAAATGTTTAAGCTGACATCTTTTTTGCCTAATTTCAAATTTAAGTGAAGGTGAGACACAGTTTTTTAGTGCTGATGCCAGCTTACTAAGCACCCGAGCCTGCATAATGACCCCTTAGTTAATTTTATTTAGTTAATTTTAGAATCTTACAAGCATCACCAGGAAATCAGGTCTGGCACAGATTCAGTATTATTATAGTTAGATAGATTATAAATGAATCCAGACAAAAAGCGCTTACAGTTTTGCGCAAACTGCATTATCCCTAAGTGCTAGCTATGCTAAAATTCAGCATTCATTTATACACTTAATCCTCATGACCGTTACTATCAATAATGCTGAAGACATCGCAGCCATGCGCATTGCAGGCAAACTTGCGTCTGAGGTGCTGGATTACATTACCCCATTTGTGGTACATGGAGTGACTACTGAAAAGCTCGACCAGTTATGCCATGATTACATTGTGGGTGTGCAGAAGGCCATCCCTGCACCTTTGAATTACGCACCAGATGGCCACACGCCCTACCCTAAATCCATTTGCACCTCTGTCAACCATCAAATTTGCCATGGTGTGCCAGGCGACAAAGTGTTAAAAAATGGCGATATTGTGAATATTGACATTACCGTGATTAAAAATGGTTATCACGGAGATACTTCACGCATGTTTATGGTGGGTGAGGTATCGATTCAAGCAAAAAGACTGTGTGAGCTTACTTACCAGGCCATGTGGTTAGGTATCCAGAAAGTGAAGCCTGATGCCACTTTGGGCGACATTGGCTATGCCATCCAAAGCTTTGCAGAAAAGAATGGCTTTAGTGTGGTGCGTGAGTTTTGTGGACATGGCATCGGCAAAAGATTCCACGAAGAACCGCAAGTATTGCACTATGGCCGTCCTGGCATGGGCCTAAAGCTTAAGGCAGGCATGATGTTTACGATTGAGCCGATGATTAACGCAGGTAAACGTGATATTAAGCAAATGCCCGATGGCTGGACCATTGTCACTAAAGACCGTAGTTTATCGGCACAATGGGAACATACGATATTAGTGACTGATACCGGTTATGAAGTGATGACGCTTTCTGCAGGCTCCCCTGCAACGCCTGCATTTGCTTGATTCATGCATGTCAGTAGCTAAGCCCGTCAGTTCAAACCCTCGCGAAGCGCTGCAAGCACTACGCAGTGATTTGAAAACCCAGCAAGCAACCATTGAAGCCGAGTTTTTACTACACAAAAATCCAGCGCTTTTATTAAAAAGCCAAACCCAGCTTATCGACAAGCTACTTAAAACGATATGGCTACAAACCAATATAGATAAGGGCTCTAGCTTAGTCGCAGTGGGTGGTTACGGACGAGGCGAGCTTTTCCCTTACTCCGATATTGACTTGCTTATTCTGTTGCCAGAGCAGTTTCCAGCCAGTGAAAATCAGAAAATCGAGACGCTGGTGGGATTGCTGTGGGATATTGGCCTGAATATTGGTCATAGCGTGCGCACCTTACATGAGTGCGTGAATGAAGCTAAAAATGACGTCACCGTGCAAACCAATTTGCTAGAAGCGCGCTACTTAACAGGTAACAAAGCACAATACAATGAATTCCTGAGCGCTATCACTGCACAGATGCATCCTGCCGAGTTTTTTACTGCCAAATTTAAAGAGCAAGATAATCGCCATTCCAAGTTTAACGACACTGCCTATAACCTAGAACCCAATATCAAAGAAAGCCCCGGTGGCTTGCGCGATTTACACATGATTTTGTGGCTAGCAAAAAGTCAAGGCTTAGGTAATAGCTGGCTAGAGCTGGCCAAGAATCAACTTATTTCTAATCTGGAGCTGCGCCAGATTCAACGTCATCAACGTAATTTGCAAATATTACGTATTCGGCTACATTTACTAGCTAAACGTCGCGAAGACAGACTGTTGTTTGATTTCCAAAATGAATTGGCGGCTGATCTGGGCTTTGTCACCAACCCACGCAAACGCGCCAGTGAACAATTGATGCAAAGCTACTATAGAAGCGTTAAATATATAAGCTTAATCAATGAGATACTAGTTAAAACTTTAGAATATACTTTAACTAATAGTGCACCTAAAATCAGGCATATCAGCGCAAATTTTGAAGCACATAATCAGTGGTTGCAAGCCAAAACCGCGCGCACCCTGCAACAGCAACCTGCGGCGATTCTAGAAAGCTTTTTGCTACTGCAACAGCACCCTGAGTTGGAAGGCATGGGCGCCAACTTGATACGCCAGTTGCAACGTGTGAGAAAGTTAGTCAACCGCGAATTTAGGGAGTCAAATGCAAATAAAGCTTTGTTTATCAGCATATTGTCGCAACCACAAGGCGTAAACCATAGCCTGCGCCGCATGAATCGTTATGGCATTTTAGGCGAATATATTCCAGCATTCGGTAAAATCGTTGGACAAATGCAACATGATTTATTCCATGTGTACACGGTAGATGAACACATCTTAAACGTACTAGCCAACTTGCGCCGCTTTGCCAAACCAGAATTGAAACACGAGTTTCCACTCTGTAGCCAATTGTTTACTACTTTTGAGAAGCCGCATCTACTCTATCTTGCAGCACTGTTTCATGATATTGCCAAAGGGCGCGGTGGTGACCACTCAACGTTAGGCACGCAAGACGCGAAACGTTTTTGTAAGTTGCATGGCTTAGCTAAAGAAGATACCAATTTAGTCGCATGGCTGGTTGAGGTACATTTAAAAATGTCCAGCACCGCACAAAAATCTGACTTATCTGACCAAAACGTTATCGAGCAATTCGCACGCTTTGTTAAAACAGAAACACGGCTAGTTGCCCTGTATTTACTAACGGTAGCTGATATCCGGGGCACCAGTCCTGCCGTGTGGAATGCATGGAAAGCGCGGCTGTTAGAGAGTTTATTTTACGCTACCAAGCGTGTGTTGAATGACGAAAACTTTAATGCGCAGCAAATCGCACAGATTAGGCAAACAGAAGCTGTTGATAAACTGAATAAGTACGGCCTGAGTACGCAATCCTACCGCGACTTGTGGGCTAAGTTAGGGGTGGCTTATTTTACACGCTATGAAAGTGACGAAATCGCTTGGCAAAGCCGCTTGCTGACACCACATGTACTCAGCACTCAGCCGATCGTGCGTGCGCGCCTAGGGCCCAATGGCGATGGCATCCAGGTAATGATTTACAGCAAAGATCAGGACGATTTATTTGCGCGTATTTGTAATTTCTTTGACCGCATGGCCTATAACATCGTTGAAGCCAAAATTTATACCACGCAACATGGTTATGCACTCAACAGCTTCAGCGTGCTGGATCAATCAGGTAAATCGGTCAGCTATAGTGGCTTATTAAAATTCATCGAAGCACAACTGACAGAAAAAATCATTACCTCCGCTATTGAAGCCCCGCTAGAAGGTCGGGTAAGCCGTCAGGTAAAACACACGCCATTTAGCACACAAGTACATATTGACGTAGAACAAGGCAGCCATCAAACAAGTTATCATATTATCCAGATTGTGGCTGCTGATCGTCCAGGCTTGCTGGCTAAAATTGCCTTTATATTTTTGCGGCTTGGCATAGATTTACACAACGCCAAAATTAACACGCTTGGCAATCGCGCCGAAGATAGTTTCCTAGTTTCTGGTAAGCAAGGCACAACGCTAGCTGTAACGCAACTCACTATACTGCAAGAAGAATTGTTGCGCTTATAATTGATAAGCATGGTCTAAAACATGCCCTACGAGAGGACTTAGTCAAAGTGATAATGCTTGCGTAACGGCTTTTTCACTTCCCACAAGCAAGACAACCCTGCGGGAAACGTCACCAAATCGCCCTCCCCAAAACTCACAGGTGGCCCGCCATTTTTTGGCGTGACGGTCACTTCACCCTCTAAAATATAGGCTACTTCTTTCGAGTTATAGCTCCAAGGAAATTTAGACACTTCTTTAGACCAAGTTGGCCAACTGGTGACGCCTAACGCCTCAAGTTTACTGGCATCGGGTTTTTCTACTTTCACATTTAAAATGTTATTCATTTTAATGCTCCTTAAAACAAATAAACCTCCCATACGGAGGTTTATTGTATGCTTAACGCATAAAATTGCAACACACTGTTTTTAAGAGTGTTTGTAATGTTTTTTCAGTTGCTTGATCACTTCCCATTGTGATTTCATCCCTTTGGGAAACACCACAAAATCACCGGCTTTAATTGTCACTTTTTCGCCGCCTTGTGGCGTCACGGTAAATTCACCTTCGAGTACGTAGGCGCTCTCAGTCATGCTGAAATCAAGTGGGAATTTAGAAGGTGCACAATCCCATATTGACCAGCTAGAAACGCCGAGTTCCTTCAATTTTTCTGGGGTTGGATTGTGATCGATTTGAATTTGGCTCATGAAAATTCCTTAGAAATCATTTATAAATCAAAATAAAATGCCGCTTGGCTTTAAGCGGCACTGAAGATTACCTACATAAACTTGGCGGAAGAGGTGA